>JAFUXX010000259.1 GCA_017476965.1 Kiritimatiellia bacterium
ACCGCCGCGAAACGGCGGCGCGTGACGTTGAGGATGTCGCGTATCGCGGCGCCGGTCGGCGACGTGACCACGCCGACGGTGCGCGGAAGCAGCGGCAGCGGCCGCTTGAGCGCGGGATCGAAGAGCCCTTCGGCCGCGAGTTTGCGCTTGAGCGCTTCGAAGCGCAGAAGGAGCTCGCCTTCGCCGACCGGTTCCGCGGTGCGGACGACGAGCTGGTACGCGCCGCGCGGCGCGTAGACCGAAATCGATCCGCGCAGGCGGACCTTCGCGCCGTCGCGCAAGACGGCGCGCGCGGCGGGGTCGCGGGCGGCGTTGAAAAACGCGCACGGCAGCTGCGCCCCGGCGTCCTTCACCGTGAAGTACGCGTGCGGGCTGGAGGTCATTATCCGCACGTTGGAGAGTTCGCCCTCGACCCAGGCGTCCCGGAACCACTGTTCGAGGCCGGCTTTGATCCTGGAGGTCAAAGCGCTTACCGATTCCGGCCCGCGCGCCGCAAAATCCGCCATCGCCGTTTCTCCGTCCCTACGGCGTTTCGCGGCGGCGCAGCGCCGCCGCCCCGGCGAGGCCGAAAAACAGCGGCACCGCGACGAACCCGAACGCCGCCGCGCGCAGCGCCGGAACCGCCTCAACTTCGATGCAGTCGCCGAGGCGCGAAAGCGCGTCGGATTCAGTCACCGGCGCTGTCGCGCCGCGGACCGCCCTTGACATCGCCGCGGCGGCGCGCTCGATCGCCTCCTGCGCCTTTCCCGAACTTCCCGCCTGCCCGCCGGAATGCGAATGGACGGGCACGGCGTTCGCGTCGTACGCCTCGGACGAACTCGCGAAAAACGTCGCGACGGCGCACGTCGCGGCGAACGCCGCGACCGGGAACGACAGCGCGCATCCGCAAAGCAGGCCTAGCGCCGCGAGGAGCGAAAGCCCGGCGAGGAGCACGACCCACGCGCGGAAGAGGTTTGCGGCGAGGCCGCCGGCCGGCACGGTGACGCGGGCCGATTCGCGCCAGCCGAGAAGCACCGATGCGCCGGTCTCGGGATTTTCGCGGTTCTCGAACGACACCGAAAATTCCTTCGCGCCCCCGAGGTCCGCGAGCGGAAATTCCATTTCGAGCGTCCCGTTGCCCATGTTGTCGGAAAACGCCGAAGCGACGGCGGGGGAGTCCGGGGAAGCTTTCGCTTCCAGCAGCCCCGCCGCGCCTTGCGACGTGCCGTACGAGGAAAGGAACCGGAACGACACGCGGGCGGTGGCGCCGCGCCTGGCCGTTTTTTCCGGCACCGCGAAAGTCCAAGTGCGCGACTTGCCGGGAGGAAGCGGCAGCAGGGAGTCGGCGTCGAGATCGCGGACCACGGAAGCGAGGGCCCCGGCGAAAGCCTGCGGATCGGCCTTCTTTTCCGGCGCGGCCCACTCGACGATTTCGAGCGCCTCCTTCGCGGCGGCTTCGGGAGTAGGCGCGAGCAGCCTCCGCACTTCGGTCCGGCCGGGTCCGAGCCCGCGAGCGCGGACCTGGAAGAAAACCCCGGCCAGCGCGAGCGCGAGCAGCGCGGCGTCCAGCGCCACGAGCCCGGCCCAGCGTCCCGCGAAAACGGCGAAAGTCGGGGCTGGGGAGACCCGCACCGCCGCGAAGCGCTTGTCCGACATTTCCGCCGGAATCGACGCGCATCCCGCCCACAGCGTCGCCGCGCCGAGCACGGCGAACGCGGTGCC
>JAFUXX010000260.1 GCA_017476965.1 Kiritimatiellia bacterium
CGGCGCGAGGAGGACTGCGAGCCGCAGCACGTTTTCCTGCACGAAGCGCGGGTCGCGGCGGTTGGCGGTTTCGAGCGAAGCGAACCTGGCGTCGAGCGCGGCAAGGTAGCGCCACAGCGGGGCCTTGGCGCCGCCAGTGCGGTCCACCTGCGCCGCCACTTCGGGGACGAGATGCTCCATGAGGCCGCCGGTCCACAACCTGCGGAACGCCTCTTCGGATTTGCAGAACGTGAAGAGCCGCAGGAGCTCCTCGAACAGCCGCGGACGGGACGCGGCGGAGAGTTCTCCGGCGTGGCGGCGGATCGCCTTTTCGGAATCGGAGTGGATGGAAAAGCCGAGGCGCGAAGAGAGGCGCACCGCCCGGAGCATGCGCACCGGATCCTCGCGGAAGCGCACGTTGGGGTCGCCGATGCAGCGCAGCGTCTTCTTGTGCAGGTCGCGGAGGCCGCCCACGTAGTCGATCACGCGGTCGCCGTCGGGATCGTAGAAGAGCGCGTTCACCGTGAAATCGCGGCGGAGGGCGTCCTCCTCCGGAGTGCCGAACGCGTTGTCGTCCGACTGGTACAGCGCGCCCTCGCGGTCGTTGCGGCCGACAGATTCGGGAGTGTCGGGCTCCGGATCGCGGCGGAAGGTCGCGGTCTCGATCTGCTTCTCGCCGAAGCAGACGAGCACGAGGCGAAAGCGGCGGCCGATGATGAACGCCTGGCGCCGGAAAATCGCCTTGATGTCGCGCGGACGGGCGTCCGTCGCGACGTCGAAGTCCTTGGGCTTGCGCCCGAGCAGGATGTCGCGGACCCCGCCGCCGACGAGGTAGGCCGTGAACCCGGCCGCGGAGAGCCGGTGTATCACTTCGAGCGCGTCGGGATCGATGTCGCGCGGAGAGATGCGGTGCGGGTCCGCCCTGCGGAAACGGTCTAGAAACGACATGCGGCGCGGGCCTCCCTAGGCGCCTTTCGCCGCCCGGAGGCGGGCGCAGAACTTCGCCACGCGGGCGATGCCCTCTTCGATCGTTTCGGTCGAACAGGCGTACGAGAAGCGGACGCACCCGTCGTCGCCGAACGGAAGGCCCGGCACCGCCGCGACCGATTCCTCGCGCAGCAGGCGCGAGCAGAACTCCACCGACCCGACCCCGAACGACGAAACGTCGGGGAACACGTAGAACGCGCCCTCGGGCTTGGAGAGCGACACGCCTTCGATCTTGGAGAGCAGCGAGTAGATGAGCTCGGCTCGCGCGGCGAAAGCCTTGAGCATGGGCTGCACCGCGCGCTCGGCCTCCGGATCCTCCAGCGCGGCGAGCGCCGCGTACTGGGCCGGGGTGCAGGGGTTCGACGCGAGGTGGCTCTGGCACGTGGCCATGAGCGAAGCGACGCGCGCGGGCGCGCCGGCGTAGCCGATGCGCCAGCCCGTCATCGCGTACGCCTTGGAGCAGCCGTTCACCGTCACGGTGCGCTCGCGCAGCTCGGGCGAAAGCGACGCCACGGAAACGAAAGGAGCGCCGGTGTAGACCATGCGCTCGTACATTTCGTCGGCCACGATCCAGAGGCCGAGCCGCAAGGCCGCTTCGCCGACGGCGCGCAGCTCCTCGCCGGAATACACGGCGCCGGTCGGATTCGACGGGTAGTTGAGCACCAGCGCCTTCGCGCGGCCGCCGGCCGCCGCGACGGCCTTTTCGAGCGACGCTGGCGTGACCTTCCAGCCGTCCGCCGCCTTGGTGGGAACGAAAACCGGTTCGCCGCCCGCGATGCGCACCATCTCCGGGTACGAAAGCCAGTACGGAGAAGGGATCAGCACGGCGTCGCCTCGCTCGAGCAGCGCCTGGAAAGCGTAGCAGAGCGACTGCTTGCCGCCGGAGGAGACGAGGATTTCCGTCGCGGGATCGTACGAAATGCCGTTCTTCTCGGCGAACTTGCGGGCGACCGCGGCGCAAAGCCCGGGCATTCCCCGCGCGGCGGTGTACTTCGTCTTGCCCTCGGCTATCGCGCGGCAGGCGGCGTCCTTCACGACCTGCGGAGTGTCGAAATCGGGTTCCCCCGCGGCGAAGGAATGCACGCGCACGCCCTGCGCGGCCATTTCCCTTGCCTGGGCGGCGATCGCAAGCGTGGCAGAAGGCTTGATCGCCGCAACGATGCTATTCATGGCAGTATTTCTTGATGTAGGGCGAAAGGTTGTCGCCCTCGATGTCGATGATCGCCATTTCGCGGGCCGCGTTCTCCGGCGAATCGGACGCATGGGCCGCGTTGACCATGATGTTGGTGCCGAACTCGCGGCGGACGGAGCCGGGGCGGGCCTTGCTCGGGTCGGTGGCGCCGAGGATGTCGCGGATCGCGGCGACCGCGCCCTCGCCCTCGTACACGAGGCCGAGGCATTCGGCGCCGGCGCGGCCGGCCTTTTCCTCTTCGGGCACGGAGGAGGGGCGGAAGCCCGTCATGAACTCCACGATGTCCTCGAACTGGTGCTTGGCGAACGTCGGGGCGAGCGTTTCGCAGAGCGGGCGGACCGCTTCCTCCGAAACTTCGAAGCCGAGCTCGCGGGCGACGGCAACCGCGACGCGGCGCGCGCCGAACGACGGGAACTTGGCCGTGAGGGAGTCCACGACCGGCCCGTAGAACCGCTCGGCCTGCGCGACGGTCATGGAGAACTTCTTCACGCAGACGATGTGGAGCCCGGCGGACGAAAGCAGGTCGACGATGTTGCCGGCGCGCAGGGACGGGCGCTGGAAGTTGTCGGGCTTGAGCATGACGAGCGTGCGCTCGACGCCCGGCTCGCCGAAGTGGGAATTCACGATCCCGCTGTCCTCGATGTGCTTGAGCAGGATCTTGAGCGTGCGCACCGCGAACGGGCGGGTCGGGGCCACGAGGACCGCGGGCTCGAAGTACGAGACGCGCCCGGATTCGTCGAGGATGTAGTCGCCGTACGTTTCGCGGACGGTCTGGCCGCCGCCCCAGCGCATCGTGAGCGAGCCGGTGACGTCCCAGATCTTCTGGATCGCGTCTTCGCCCTCGAAAAGCAGGCAGAGGGCGCGGTGCGGGCGGCCGGTGTCCTTCTTCGGCGAATATTCGCGGCGGATGTAGTCCGCGAGGAGGCGGTCGATGTCCGGCCGCTGGTCGGTGCGGTCGAGAACCGCCTGGCAGTATTCGTCCACCAGCGCCTGCGACGCGCCGAACATCCGCGCGGCGACGAGTTTGAGATCGGTCCGGCTCAGGTAGCGCGCGAGGACGCCGCCGAGGCGCGACTTGCGGATCGTGTAGGGATTTACGAGAACGTATGCGATTTCTTTCATGGATCGGCCTGTAGGGCGACGCGGGGAAGAATAGCGGAATCCGTGCATCCGCGCAAGGACTCCCGCGCGCGCATCGGCCGTATCGCCGCCCCCGCGGGCCCCTCCCCTCCGGTTTGCCGGAAAATATCGTGCATGTGCGGCATTCTCGCCTCGATTCCAGTCATCCCGTAAATCTCCGCTTTCGCCCAGCCCTCAGGATTCCTGCGGTTTCTCAGCGAAGCAAATTTGCCGGTTCCCCCGCGGCATCTGGATTTTCCGGCAAGGTTTCAAGCGGTTTCAGCTTGAAAAATTTTGCAAGCGGGCGCCCTTGTTTGCCGGGATAAAGAGTTCTGGCACCGCGTTTGTCGTTGATTATGGCGGTGAAACGGAAATCATGGGCTATGGCGGATGGAATGAACGGGAACACCCCGTAGAGCGGCGGCTCCGATTCGGAATTGCGGATTTTGAAAATCATTGTTTCGTCGTCGGCAATGGGCAGCTCTCCGGAAAGACTCAAATGGTTCGTGTAGCCGGTTTCAGGTGCCATGGGCGGGAAAGGGCATTCCGAAAAAGGGTTTCTCTTGACGATTCGGGCACCGTTCCCCGTACCGGGAAACGAAATTTCAAAACGTCGCCAAGGATGTTTTCCGGAAGAATTCCGCGGATCGTTTTTCACGGTCACGACCATGTCGCAGTTCGTGGAGTCCGCCCCGGTGCCGGATACCAAATCGAATCCGTAGGAACCCTCGCCGTCGGGAAGCGAAAACTCCGATTGATAGACGATTGAAGCACGATCCAAAGGCTTTTTCGGCAACTGGACCTTTATCGTCGGATTCCAGGGCAGCCATCTGCCTTCCGCGGCGCACTTGAATTCGGGCACGAAGAGCCAATGCCACAACGACATGTGGAAATAACCGTTTTTGTCGATTTCCACGTGGATTTCTCCGGTACCGTTGCCTTCGATGGTGGCGATGCCATCGTCGCCGGTACACGCGGAAAAAACTTCGCTGTCCTTTCTTCCCAGCGCGACAATGGCAACTTCGGCCCCCGCTATCGGAGCGTCGTTTTCATCGACGACCAGAAATGAAAGTTTGAATTCCGCTCCTTGTGTCTCCGCTTTTTCGACATCCGGCGAAAGGGGCCGGGGGGCGTTCACGGCTTCCAGTCCGCGCTCGTAATCGAAATACACCGACCTCTGCCCGTTTTTCAAGACCGGAAATGGCGAAGCCGCGCTTCGGCGGACGCCGGTACGTCCGTCCTGCCGTCCCAAGTCCTCCAAGACTTCCACTGTGCGTACTCCGTCCGTCGGGACGATGGTGGCCGTTGTTGCGTCCGTTTCCATTCCTTCGCCGTTGCAGGCATCGGTCGAAACTGAAGGCTTGGCCTCCTTGACCGGACAACGGTTTTGCCCGACTCCTGTCGCCAAAATGGCGAAAGCAATCGCAAGAATGGCGGCAAATGCCAAGAATCCAAACTTTTCATTCATCGTCAAGAATCTCGGACAGTGCTTCGAAAAGAGGGTTGGCGTCGGCGATCGACGGATTCAATCCTACAACCGCCATTTGCACAATTCAAGGCAAAATTCGATGCAACAGGACGGCGCGCCGCGGTCGTGGCTCGCACGGGCGAACGCACCCGGATTGTGGCGCTTGCCGGACGGATAGGCGCGGTTGCTTCCGCGTTCCGCTGGAGGTTTTCCGCGGGCAGGTTCCGCCCGCGCGGACGGGGCCGGGCGGCACGGGAAAAGCGCCTTTCAAGCGGCAAACCCGGGAAATTCCGCGCGGGCGAAAAAAACGGTTGACACGGCACCCCCGAATCGCTATCCTTCTCCGCGTTTCCGGTGCTGAGCATCGCGACGTTCCGGGGGATTAGCTCAGTTGGTTAGAGCGTTTGCTTGACATGCAAAAGGTCGGTGGTCCGAGTCCACTATCTCCCACCAGTTCCACGCGCCGGGCGGCCCGTTGCCGTCCGGCGCGCGTCTTTTCCGGGAACAAGGCGGCGCTCCGCGCCAACAACGACAAACGACAGCCATGATCGACCGATACTCGCGCCCCGAAATGGCGTCCATCTGGACGCTCGACCACAAGTTCCACGTCTGGCTGGACGTGGAGATCGCCGCGACCGAGGCATGGGAAATCCTCGGCAAGGTGCCCAAAGGCGTCGCCGAACGGATGCGCCGCAACGCCCGCTTCACGGTCGCCGAAATCGAAGAGCTCGAAAAGAGCACGCACCACGACGTGGTCGCCTTCACGCGCACCGTCGCGAAGAGCCTCGGCGAAGACTCCAAGTGGCTCCACTACGGCCTCACTTCCACCGACGTGGTGGACACCGCGTACGCCGTGAACATCCGCCACGCGATGGAAATCCTGATTGCGGACTGCAAGAAGCTGCTCGCCACGCTCGAAACGCAGGCCCTGCGCTGGAAGGACCAGCCCGTCATGGGCCGCACGCACGGCGTGCACGCGGAGCCCACGACCTTCGGGATGAAGTTCCTGCTCTGGCACAGCGACATGCGCCGCGCGCTCCGCAGGCTCGAAACCGCCGCCGAAACGATGCGCGTCGGCAAGCTCAGCGGCGCGGTCGGCAACTACGGCAACATCGACCCGTTCGTCGAAAAGCACGTCTGCGAAAAGCTCGGTCTCGTGCCCGCCTCGGTTTCGACGCAGGTCCTGCAGCGCGACCGCCACGCGGAACTCATGTGCGCGATCGCGATCACCGGCGCGAACCTCGAAAAGATCGCGACCGAAGTGCGCCACTGCCAGCGCACCGAGCTGCGCGAAGCGGAAGAGCCGTTCGGAAAGGGGCAGAAGGGGTCGTCCACCATGCCCCACAAGCGCAACCCGGTGAAGAGCGAAAACGTGTGCGGCCTCGCGCGCGTGCTCCGCGGATACGCGGTCACGGCGATGGAGGACGTCGCGCTCTGGCACGAGCGAGACATCTCCCACTCCTCGGCCGAGCGCGTGATAATACCGGACGGCACCACGCTGCTCGACTACATGTTCGAGCGCGTGGACTTCATCCTCTCCGGCCTGCTCGTCCACCCGGAGAACATGCAGCGCTCGATGGACATGAGCCACAACCTCGTGTACGCCCAGCGCGTGATGCTCGCGCTCGTCGAACGCGGCCTCCTGCGCGAAACCGCGTACGACCTCGTGCAGCGCCTCGCGATGCAGTCGTGGGCCGAGGAGCGCGACTACAAGGAACTGCTCGCCGGCGACCCCGAAGTGGCGTCCCACCTCTCGCAGGCCGACCTCGACGCCATCTGCCGCCCCGAAAACTCCTTCACGCACATCGGCGAAATCTTCGCCCGCGAACTCGGCCCCGATCCCGTCGGCTAGACGCGCGGACGGCCAGACAAAAAAGAAACCGGCGAAGCGTTGCGCTTCGCCGGTTCTTTTTGAAGCCGTGCCTAGCGGCTTACTCGGCGGCAGGAGCCGCGGGAGCGGCAGGGGCTTCCGGAGCCGCGGGCGCTTCCGGAGCAGGAGCTTCGGGAGCCGCGGGGGATTCAGGAGCAGCAGGAGCCTCGGGTGCCGCAGGCACTTCCGCCGCAGGGGCTTCCGGAGCGGCAGGCGCTTCGGCCGCAGGCGCTTCGGGAGCTTCCGGCGCGGCAGGCGCTTCCGCCGCCTCGGGCGCAGGCGCTTCGAGCGCCTCGTCGAGAGCCGCGTTGATTTCCTCCTGCGTGGGCGCGGGCGCGTCCGTGGCGGCCGCGGGCGTTTCGGCCTTGGCCGCAACGGGGATGTCGCGCTCGGCGACCGAGGCGTTGGACCCGCGCGGCTTGAGCACCGCGAGCACCGTCGTGTTCACGAGGAACACGAAGGCGAGGATCACGGTCGTGCGGGTGAGGACGTTGCCCATCTGGCCGCCGAAAACGGACTCCGCCGCTCCGCCGCCGAAGGAAAGGCCGACGCCCTGGCCCTTGGAACGCTGGATGAGCACGATGCCGATGAGCATCAGGCACACGATGGCCTCCAGGGCCATCAGGAGACGGATGACGATGTCTATCATTTCTGGGCCTCCGCGCCGGCTTTGACGAGCGCGAGGAAATCGGGGGCCTTGAGGGAGGCGCCGCCGATGAGCCCGCCGTCGATGTCCGGCTTGGCGAGAAGTTCGGGAGCGTTGGCGGGCTTCATCGAGCCGCCGTAGAGGATGCGGATGCCGTCCGCCGCGTCGCCGTAGAGGTCCTTGAGGATTGCGCGGATCTGCGCGTGGACCTCCTGGGCCATGTCGGGCGTGGCGGTCTTGCCGGTGCCGATGGCCCACACGGGCTCGTAGGCGATCACGACCTTCGCGACGTCGGTGATTCCTTCGAGGGCCTTGCGGGTCTGGCGGTCGATGACGGCGGCGGTTTCGCCGGCTTCGCGCTCGGCGAGGGTTTCGCCGACGCACACGACGGCGACGAGGCCGGCGGCGATCGCCGCGGCGGCGCGCTTGTTCACGGTTTCGTCCGTCTCGCCGAAGTACTGGCGGCGCTCGCTGTGGCCGACGAGGACGTGCGTGACGCCCGCGTCGAGCAGCATCGCGGTGGAGACTTCGCCCGTGTACGCGCCGCTTTCGGCCCAGTGCACGTTTTCGGCGCCGACTTCGAGCGCGGTGCCCTTGGCGGCCGCGACCGCAGCCGGAATCGTGAGGTACGGCGGGCAGACGAGGATTTCCGGAAGGTTCCCGGCGGGCAGGCCGGCGGCGATTTCCCCGACGAGGGTGGCGCCCTCCGCGGAGGTTTTGTTCATTTTCCAGTTGCCGGCGATGAGGATGCGACGGGACATTTCTTTCTCTTGGTGCTTGTTGTTTGTCGGAAAACTGTCGGCGCGCCCGCGAAACCCGCAACGCGCGCAACGCGCGGGAGTATCCCCAAAAACGCGCCGGAAGTCAAATTTTCCGCATTGGCATTGGCAACATTTCCACATCGGCAACATTTCACAAGGACCACGGCCGCAAGTACTGCGCCGTGAGCAAAATGGACGCGATGTTCATCCCGTCGATTTTGCAGAGGCTTTAGCCTGAAAAAGCAGGTGGCTTTAGGAAAGGCAGTTGGCCTTCGCGCGGATGCGGCGAGGCCAACTGCGGGGCGCGACGCGCCGGATGGCGCGGCGGAGAAGGCGTTTTTTCTGGTCTGGATGAGGATTTTTGCGGCTGTCCGCCGGCCGTGCGGACCGGTCGGGGCATGAATTTCGGCCCAAGAAAAAATTTTTTCCGTTTTGTAACCTTTTTACAGGATGCGTGTAAAGAAAAAAAACTCGCAGTTTCAATCCGGAAATGGAGCGACAATGAACAAAACCTTCAAGACTCTGGCCGCGGTGGCGGCCTCTTTCGCGGCGGCGGGCGCAGCTGGCGTCGCCGCGGCGGCGAACTTCCCGGTCGGGACGCACCTCGTAAAGGGGACGCTGAAGGACTGGCAGAACAAGGTGCTGACTTCCTCGGCGCAGATCACGGTCCAGGCCGTCAACGAGAACGGCTCGGTGATCGCCTCCACGACGGTGGCGGATCCGACGGCGGACGGCTGCGACTTCCTGCTGCAGATTCCGCTCTCGTCGATGCCGACGGACTCCACGGCGGCGGTCGGCGACAGGCTCAACTGCGTTGTCGTCCAGGAGTCGGGGCTTTCGCTCGCGGTCGATCCGCTCGCGGTCGGCGAGGCGAACACGGTTTCGCGCGTCTGCCTCGCGTTCGTGGACATGAAGAGCTTCACCGAGGGCGGCGAGACGGTCGGAGTCCCGCAGGAATACATCGACCTCATCGGCGTCTGGATGGACGCCTACGGGATCGAAGGCGACTACGCTCCTTTCGCGGACTACGACGGGGACGGCGCGACGAACTACGAGGAATACGTCGCGGGTACCAATCCCTTCGACCCGACGGACAAGCTGGCGATCTCCGCCTACGACGCGCCGGAGGGTTCTCCCCATGCGATTAGCTTCGAGTACGTCGGCGGGCACCTCTACGGCGTCGTCACGACCCTCTCGCTCGTGAATCCCGAATGGGCGGCGCAGCCGGTCAAGGAGTCCGAGACGGCCGCCGAGACCGAGCAGGTGATGCCGTCGGCCGACGAATACGACGTCGGCATCGCGACAATCTACGTGGTGCCCGCCGAGGGCGCGACGAGCCAGTTCTTCAAAGTGGAGGCGAAGTGAAGAATGTCGCCAACGTGAAAACGTTGCCAATTGCCAAGGCCAATGTCGCCAATTGGCAATTGGGATTGGCGACACCGGCAATGTCGGCAACATTCTAGAAAGGTCAAACCATGAACAAGACACGCAAAACAGCACTTTTGCTACCGTCGCTTCTGTCCCTTCTCTCGCTTTCGTCCATCGCGGCGCACGTCGAAGAGACGATGACGCTCGAGAAGGGCTGGAACGCGATCTACCTCGAATCGACGCCCGACAGCCCGGCGTGCGACGACTTCTTCCGCGGCGCGCCCGTGGAGCGCGTCGCGGCGTACCATTCGGACGCCTATTCCTCCACGCGCCAGATCGCGGACGACGGCACGCTCATCGCCCAGAAGCCGCTTTCCTGGTACGTGTGGGTTCCCGGCGACGAAACGGCCTCGACGATGACCGCGCTCTCCGGCGGCCGGGTTTACATGGTCTACGCGTCGGGCACCTGGACGAAGACCTTCCTCGGCGTCCCCGCAGCGCCGCAGCAGACCTGGCGCGCAACGTCGGGCGACACGGGCTTCATGAACATCGCGGGCGTCTCCGCCGATGCCGACGCCGCCGTGACCGCGAAGACCTATTTCGGCGAGGGCCCCTTCGGCGCAGCGTCGGGCGTCGCCTACCAGATCGGCGGCAGCAATCCGCTCGCGCCGACGTTCCTCCCGATGATGCTGGGCGCCAAAGTGAAGCTCCAGGGCGGCAAGGCGTACGCGCTCGCCGCCACGAAGGACGGCGACTGGCCGGGCGCGATCGGCTTCTCCGGCACGGCGTCCGTCGCGTTCGACACCGGCGACTTCGCGAGCGTCACGCTCAAGAACTTCGGCACCGCGGAGCGCACCTTCACCGTGAAGATCGTGGCCTCGGCGGACGGCGCGGAGCGGTTCCCGGCCGGCCTGAAGCGCGGCGTGAAGGACGAAAAGGGCGACGAATCGTGGATCGACGTGGAGCAGGGCGCCGCCTGGGACGTCGCGCTCGCGCCGGACGCGCTCGCGACGCTGAAGTTCGCTATCGACCGCACCGCGATGGAGGATGGCGCGACCTACGCCGCCGTGATGCAGATCGGCGACAACGGCGGGACGCAGATGCGCGTCCGCATCCCGGTGACCGTCGCGGAGAAGCCGGAGGACGAAGCGCCGTTCCCGACCGGGCTCTGGGCGGGCTACGTACAGATGGAGGCGGTGTCGTCGCTCACGAACGACGCGCCCGCCGCCGCGGCCGGCAAGCTCAAGATGAACATCCTCGTGCACGTCGGCTCCGACGGCAAGGCGCGGCTCCTGCAGCGCGTCGCGGCGGGAGTCGATTCGGAGGGCCGGCTGCGCCTCTTCGGCGACCTCGCCGCGGCCAAGGATGTGTGCGAAAACCCGCGCCGCCTCTCGACGGTGATGATGAGCGTGGACACGCCCTCGGTCGAGGCTTCGGCGGCCAAGAAGGAATTCGGCAAGCAGCTGCAGTTCGACTGGACGGTGGACGCCGACGCGCGCGACAACCCCTTCCGCCACGCCTGGCACCCGGACCACGACGGCCTCACCGCCGACTACTCCGGCAAGGTCGCGAGCGGCGACGACCTCGCGAACTACGCGAACCCCGTGAAACCCGAGCTCTGGAGCGTCACCAACACGCTCTCGCTCACGTGGAGCAAGCCCGACACGCCGCTCGGGGAGTTCGATTTCGAGCACAACCCCGACGAGACCACGTCCGGCTACGCGACGTGGCAGGTGGGCGGCCTCCTCTCCGGCGGCCCGATCAACTCGCTCGGCGTATTCTACCTCAAGCGCATCGCCGACGTGGGGGAAGTGGAGTAGCGAAGAAGGGCAACCGACAGCAACCGAAAGGACAATACGATGAAGAAAGCGGCAATTTTGGCAATGGCGGCGCTCGCCGCCGCGGCGGCGCAGGCCTCCGTGCCGGAGGTTCTCACCTACCGCGGGCAGCTCGTGCGCACGGGCGGGTTCGCCGAGGACGGCGAGAACCTGGCGCTCACGTTCAAGCTCTACGACAGCGAGGCCCCGGAGGTGGTGCTGTGGGGCCGGTCGGTCGTCGCCACGGTGGGCGCCGACGGCGTCTTCTACGCGGAGCTCAAGGACGACAACGGCGCGGCGGTGCAGGGCGCGGCATACACGGCGCTCGTCGATGCGGTGGCAGCCGCGAAGGGCGCCGTCGAGATCGGCCTCACGCCTCCCGGCGCGGGCGAGATAACGCCGCGCCAGACGCTCACGACGGGCGTCCGCGCGGCGCGCGCGGCCCG
>JAFUXX010000261.1 GCA_017476965.1 Kiritimatiellia bacterium
CGGGCGGCGGCGGCGCGGGTTCCGCCACTGGGGCGGGGGAGGGCGCCGGCGGTTCGGGCTGGACGCGGCGGCCGACGACGAGCGAATCGGGAACGACGAACGCGAAATCGACGCCGACGGATTCGAGGCCGTCCGCGACGGCCTTGACGAACGCCTTCATCGCGGGGGACGGTTCGCCGGACTCCGGCATGACGGACTGCCCGGCGCTCGTGAGGACGATGCCCACGGGCGGCTTGCCCATGCGCGGGGCGAGCGCGGCGCGGAATGCGGCCCAGGAGCGGACCTTCACGGGCTTGTCGAGCGGGAAAGCGGAAGTGAGGCCGTTCGAGGCGTGGTCCATGCGCACCGGAGTGAGGTCGAAGGAAACGGTCTGGTGCGTGAGGTCGGCGTCCGCCAGCACGACGATCCACGGCGTGGAGCGGGAGAGCGAAGCGGAACGGACCGAGCGCGCGCCGTGTGCGGGGATGGAGCTGTAGAGCGCGGGAACGGGCGGCGGGGAGTCCGTCGTGGCGCACCCTGCGGCCGCGAGGGAGACGGCGGCGGCGAAGAGCGCAAAGAGCGCGCTGCGGCGGGATTCACTGTGGCGTGTCTTCATGGCGTTGCGTGGCGGATCGGGTGTCGGAGATGAGGAGGTGGATCAATCGAAATCGGCGCAGCATTGCGGGCGGTTGCAGAGCCCGGTCGAAACGTCGCGGCGGCGGGCGGCGCCGTGGCCGCGCTCGGCGGGACGCAGCCCGCGGGAGCAGCAAAGCGGGAGGCCGCACTGGCCGAGGCCGCCGACCGACGCCGCCAGCACGCGGGGCGGGACCATGCGGATGTCGATCTGGCCGGAGAAGGCGGCGGCGATGGCGTCGCGGATCGGACGCGAATCGAAAAACGACCCGAGCGAAAGCGTCACGACGAGGCGTTCGCGGCGGAGGGAAAAGCGGAAGCGCGCCGCGACAAGCTCCTTCCTGGCAGCGGCGCAGGCGTCGGCGACGATGCGGCGGAACTTGGGCTCCTCCTCGGCGTTGGAAAGCGCGCGGGCGGCCTCGGCGCGCGTGGCGAACGACACGAACGCGCACGAAACCGACGCGGGCGGCGGACCTTGGCGCTCCTCCTCGGATTCGAAGCGGGCGGGTTCGAGCGGCGCGTCGGCGCCGCCTTCGCGCACGAGGCACAGCGTGCCCGCGGACGGCGCCGCCTTGAAGGGCGGAGACGCGGCCGCGGCGAGCGAACCGTCTTCGAGCCTGAGAAGCGCGTACCTCATCGGGGCAGGACTTCGACGCGGCGGCCGCGGATGCGCAGGCGGCCCTCGCCGAGGAGGCGCAGCGCCTCGGGGTAGGCCTTGTGCTCCTCGACCTGGATGCGGGCGTGGAGGGATTCGGGCGTGTCGCCGTCGAGGACGGGGACGGAGCGCTGGACGATGATGGGCCCGGTGTCCGTGCCGGCGTCGACGAAATGCACGGTGACGCCGGCGACCTTGGCGCCGTAGTCGAGCGCCTGTTTCCAGGCGGCGACGCCGGGGAACGCGGGCAGCAGCGCCGGGTGGATGTTGAGCACGCGCCACGGGAACGCGGCGAGCAGGCCGGGCTTGACGATGCGCATGAAGCCCGCGAGGGCGACGACCTGCACGTCGTGGGCGCGGAGGAAGTCGACGTAGGCCTGTTCGGCGGGGCCTTCGAGCTTGGTCTTCCACGGAGCGGGGTCGATGTACTCGGCCGGGACGCCGGCCGCGCGGGCGCGGTCGAGAATGCGGGCGCCGGGGACGTCCGCCGCGCAGCACGTCACGCGCGCGTCCAGTTCGCCGCGCGAAATCGCGTCCAGGATCGACTGCATGTTGGTACCGGAACCGGACCCGAGAACGCCGATGCGCAAGGGTCCCGGCCCGCCGGGAAAGGGTATGGTTTCTTCGGACATCTTTCGTGACTCCGCGCCGAAGATACCACAAAACCCCGCCGCGAGGAAGGGCGATTGCATGTGTCGGGCGTTTTGGCTAGAATCCGGCCCCGTCCCGACGCGCGCGGAAGGCCCGCGGCGCGGGGACGGCCAACCGTCCATGCCATGAAAATGACCCTTACCGAAAAAATCCTCGCCCGCGCGGCCGGGAAGGAATCCGTGACGCCCGGCGAAAACGTCTGGGCGAAAATCGACGTGTTGCTCACGCACGACGTGTGCGGGCCGGGCACCATCGGCATTTTCAAGCGCGAGTTCGGGCAGGACGCGAAGGTGTTCGACCGCGAGGGCGTCGTGATCATCCCCGACCACTACATCCACACGCGCGACGAAAAGGCGCACCGCAACGTCGCCACGCTCGTCGATTTCGCCAAGGAGCAGGACCTGCCGTACTTCTACCCGCCGTGGACCAAGGACTACTGCGGCGTGTGCCACGTGGGGCTGCCCGAGAAGGGCCACGTCCGCCCCGGCGAAACCATAGTCGGCACCGACTCCCACACCTGCACCCACGGCGCGCTCGGCGCGTTTTCGACCGGCATCGGCAACACCGACGCGGGGTTCGTGATGGGGACCGGCAAGATGCTCGTCAAGATTCCCGAGACGATCCGCATCGTCCTCAAGGGCAAGAAGCCCGACTACATCTCCGGCAAGGACGTCATCCTGCGCGTGATCGGCGACCTCGGCACGGGCGGCGCGACGTACTGCGCGCTCGAATTCACCGGCCCCGGCTGCGCGGAGCTCTCGATCGAAGACCGCATGACGATCTGCAACATGGCGGTCGAAGCCGGCGCCAAGAACGGCATCTTCGAGCCGGACGAAGCCGCGATCGAATACGTCCGCGCCCGCACGTCCAAGCCCTTCGATCCGCTTTGCGGCGATCCAGACGCTCCCGTGAAGGCGCAGTACGAGTACGACCTGTCGCAGCTCGTGCCCTGCGTGGCCAAGCCCCACTGCCCGGACAACTACGCCCCCGCCGCCGACTGCGGCGACGTGAAGCTCGACCGCGCCTACATCGGCTCCTGCACGGGCGGCAAGATCGAGGACTTCGGCATGGCCGCGCGCATCCTCAACGGGCGCAAGGTCTCCATCGACACGTTCCTCGTGCCCGCGACGACGGACGTCGCCGACGCCCTCCGCACCAGCACGATCGACGGCAAGACGTGGGAACGCATCTTCGCCGAAGCCGGGTGCATCCCGGTCGCGGCGCCCGGCTGCGCGGCGTGTCTCGGCGGCCCGGTCGACACCTTCGGCCGCACGCACGCCAACGAGGTCGTGATCTCCACGACGAACCGCAACTTCATCGGCCGCATGGGCAGCAAGACCGCGCCGATCTACCTCGCGAGCCCGCTCACGACGGCGGCCTCAGCGATCACCGGTTTCATCACCGATCCGCGCAAGTTCATGTAGCGCGGACCGGCGGGACCGGCGGGTCCGCGCCTAGCGCGTCAGGACGAGTTCCTGTTGCGTCGGCTTTTTGGCTTCCGCCGCCTTGTCGCGCGAAAGCCCGGCCGCGCCTTCGACCTTTTCCAGGTCGTCGAGGCTCTTGAGGCCGAAGTGTTCGAGAAACGCGGGCGTTGTTCCGAAGAGGAAGGGGCGCCCCGGCAGGTCGCTGCGGCCGACGATCCGGACGAGGCCGGACTCCATCAGCGCCTTGATCACGTGGCCCGCGTTCACGCCGCGGACGCTCTCGATCTCCGACCTCGCGACGGGCTGGCGCCACGCGACGATCGCGAGCGTCTCCACGGCGGCGCGCGAGAGCACCGCAGCGCGGCCCTTGCCGAACATCTGGCGCAGCCACGGGCCGCACGAGGCGCTGCTCATGAGGCGCCAGCCGCCGTTGACTTCGGCAAGCTCGAACCCGACGTCCGCCTTCGCGAGGCGGGTGCGCAGGTCTTCCGCGGCCTTGCGGATTTCGGACGGCGGACAGATTTTGGAAGGCGGCTTGGCGGCGGTTTCCTTCTCGCGCGCTTCGCGGGCGGCGCGCGCCGCCGCGACCGCGGCTTCGGCCTCGGCCTTCGGAATCGCGGTCTGGATGCGGCCCGCGGCGATGTCCGCCTCGGCCTGCGCGGCCTCCAGTTCGGCGTCCGTCACGTCCGGCGCGTCGGACGCCTGTTCGCGGCGCGCGATTTCGACGTCCTCCACGATCTTGTGGATTTCCGCCGGCGTGAGCGGATGGTCCGCCCCCAGCACGAGCGCGCCGACGATGCTGCGCAGGTCGACGTCGCGGTCCGTTTCGCTATTCCACATGGTCGGACCCTCCGATCACGGGGCGGGCGTCCGCGGCGTCGGCCCCGGAGGGGTCCTCCGGGAACGGGCGGATGGAAATTTCGCCGAACGCGGCGTCCTGCGCCGCGACGACCTGCCGCAGGCGCAGCAGTTCCAGCAGCGCGAGGAACGTGACGATGATTTCGCCGCGCGGCGATTCAGGCGAAAAGAGCGAGGAAAACGCGACTGCGCGGCGCGTCGTGGCGAGGCGCAGGATTTCGTCGATCTTGTCCGAGACGCGCCACTTCGCGGGCTCGATTTCGCCGATCGGCTCGACGGGCGCGCGTTCGAGGACGTCGCGGAACGCGCGCACGAGGTCGAAGATGCCGATGTCGCCGAGCGGCTTGGCGTCGGGCAGCGCCTTCGCGCTTTCCGGCAGGAGCGGCGCGCCGGACGGCGCGAACATGTTCTGGCGGCGGCGCTCCAGTTCGAGAAGGCCGCCGGCGGCGTCCTTGAAGCGCTTGTAGTCGAGGAGCTGGCGCACGAGGTCCCAGCGCGGGTCCTTGCCTTCGTCCGCTTCGTCCGGGGCGTCCTCAGGCCGCGATTCGGGCGGCAGGAGCATCCTGCTCTTGATGTAGGAAAGCGTCGCGGCCATCACGACGAACTCGCCCGCGAGGTTGAGGTCGAGCATCTCCATGAGGCGGAGGTACTCGGCGTATTCGTCGGCTATGCGGGCGATCGGGATGTCGTAGATGTCCAGCTCGTCCTTGCGGATGAGGTAGAGCAGGAGGTCGAGCGGGCCCTCGAAGACTTCGAGGTTGACCTTGTAGTCGTCTTGTTGCAGCTGTAGCATGGCGCGTGGGCGGGAATCATACCCCAACGTCCGCCCCCCGGCAACCGGCCAGCGGGCACGAACGGCAGGCTTCGGCGGACGCGGCGCACCAGCCGTCGCGCAGCTCCAGCAGCCCCTGGGTGCGCAGGACGCGGCCCTCGTAGAGCAGCGCGGGGTTGTGGTCGGGGCCGAGCAGGCGGAACGCCATTTCGCGCATCGGCGCGCCGGGGTCCTC
>JAFUXX010000262.1 GCA_017476965.1 Kiritimatiellia bacterium
GGCGACGCCGGAACGCGCGTCTTCGACGTCGCGCCCGGCGCGCGCCTCGACATGGACGGCATCTCCTGGCGCATGGACCACACGCGCGTCAACCTCGCGAAGGGCGCGGTCTGGAACGCCGACCTGACCTCGCTCTCGCTCGACGGCGGCATGAAGGACAACCTCTGGGACGTCGCCGGCCGCGCCGTCTTCCCGCGCGGCATCCGCGTCTCCCGCGCCGACTGGGGCCACGAGCTCAAAGTCGTCCTGCGCGAAGGCGGCGAGCTTCTCGTCGGCGGCCCGGTCTCGACGAACGGCGTCAAGAAGTGCCGCCTCGAAGTCGTCCTGGAGGGCGGCGAACTCACCCTCTTCTGGGACGCCCGCATCGAGCCCGGCCTCGTGCGCGTCGCGCCCGGCGCCAAGGTGACCGTCCGCGTGGCCCGCGGCGCAGTTTTCGACCGCTCCGCGATCGAGGTTCCGCCAGACGCCAGACTCGACGTCGTCGCGAACGCCCCCCTGCCGCCGAATCTGCCCCAGCGCTACCTGATCGACGTCAAGTACGACCGCACCGGCCGCAGCTGGTGGATTTCGCTCGACTCCGCCAAGGACGAAATCCGCTCCTGGGCCGTCCGCTACCCCAACCCCGACGTCGAGTCGCCGATGAAGGTGCTGGTCCGCAAACCCGCGGACACCGTCTTCCGCCGCCGCTTCCCCGCCGGCCCCGGCCCGTGGAAGATCGACGTCGCCATCGAAAACGACCGCGGCGAAAAGACGATCGAGAGCGTCGTGGTGCGCCGCCCCGGAAAAACGGTCAAGCCCCCCGCCCCCAACGAATTCGTCCTGGTCGGCCATACCGGCTACGGCGACGCCCACGACCTGACGCGCGACATTCTCGCCGACGACCTCTGCAACCTTTACGTCGGCTGGCACACCGCCTCCAAGACGCTCCCGGAAAACGTCCCCGCCGACATCGCCGACGCCTGGGCCCGCGCCATCCTCGACCGCAAGATGTGGTCGATGAGCATCTACTCCGGGGACGACCGCAAGCTCCAGGCCAAGCTCGACGCCGCCTTCGGCGGCCGCTACATCGGCAACAACATCGGCGAATACGCGAGCTTCATGTACCAGGGCCGCGAAAACTGTCCGCTCCCGATGGCCGCCGACCTCATGACGGCCAAGGAGAGTTTCGTGAACCGCTACCTCGGCAAGGCCGGCTTCGGATGGATGGCCAACTTCCCGTGGATGTTCTCGACCTGCGGCGCCGCGCTCTCCTGCTACGAACTTGCCGGCGGCATCGACTTCATCTGCAACGAGCAGTGGGCGATCGGCGCCCAGAACATCGCCCACACCTCGGCCGAAGCCCGCGGCGCCGCCCGCAAGTGGGGCCCCGAATACTGGTGCGCGTGGAACGCCCACGAATGGCAGACCACCGCAATCCCCTACCGCACCGCCCAGAAGTACGACTCCTGCCTCGCCGGCTTCCTCCAGGAGTATGTCTTCGGGACGTCGATGATCGTCCTCGAATCCGGCGCGCAGGGCAAGCAGGCCTGGCAATACACCTCCGACGAGCCCGGCCAGCCCAAGGAGGAGCGCGCCAAGGAGGGCTACGACGGCTACGTCGCCAAGCACTACCGCAAAACGGTCAAGGACTTCTACGAATGGGTCAAGGCCAACCCGCGCGACGCCGGGACGCCCGAAACGAAAATCGCCATGGCCCTCGGCAACCTCGACGCCTACCTCGGCCAGAACGGCGGCTTCACCGTCTGGTCGCAGCACGACAACGCCGCGTCCGCCCCCAAACTCTGGAAATACGGGCCGCCCGAGCACACCCAGGCGCTGCTCGAAGACGTCTTCTTCCCCCGCCCGAAGGACCTGCTCGCGCCATTCCCCAACAACTGGCTTGCAGGAACTCCGTTCGGCCAGGTCGACGTGATGCACGTCGACGGCGAATCGACCATCGCCGACCTGCGCCGCTACAAGCTGCTCGTCTTCGGCGGCTGGAACACCGTCGTCCCCGAACAGCGCGACCTCCTGGAGCGCTACGTCCGCGAGGGCGGCACCCTCGTGATGTCGCGCCCGGAATTGACGACGCGCCTCGACCGCGACTTCGTCGGCTACGCCGATTCCGACCTCGCGCCGCTCTTCGGATGGCTCCCGCCCGAGGGCGCCCCGGGCGAATTCCTTGAAAAGAAATTCGGCGCTGGCCGCCTCTTCCTCTTCACCGGCCGCGACTTCCCCGCCGCCACCAAGGAAGGGCGCGACGCCTACGTTTCCCTCGTGAAACGTCTCGCCGGCGAAGTCGCGCAGTCCGCGACGATCTCCTCCCCCGTCCCCGGCGAAACCGACGCGATCTGCTTCGCCGTCTATCCGTCCACGGTCTATTTCCTCAACATGGACGCCGTGAAGCCGCGGACATTCTCCGCGCGCATCGACGGCCGCGAATCGCAAATCACCCTCGCCCCCTGCGAAATCCGCGCCGTCCGCCGCCCCTTTGCCAGACGCTAGCGGACGCCGCGACGCACGTCGCCCCCCCCCCGGCCTCCGCCGCCTCAGTTCCCGCCACCAGTAACCGAGATGGATTGTTTTCGGTTGCACGAATCAAAGCATCTCACGATTGTTCCGGCGCCGTCCATCGCTTTCAGAGCGGGTAGTAGCCGCCGGTCTTTTTGCTGCCGCGGTGCACGATCCTGCCGGCCGCGACCAGAGCGGCGATGCCGCGCTTCACCGTTTCGACGCTGCGCCCGACCTTCAGCGCCAGCCGCTCGCGGTTGATGCCGGGAGAAGCTTTTACGACACCCAAAACGGCTTCTTCGAGATTTCCGGTTGTCGGGTCGTTTATCGGGTCTTCCGGCTCAAAAAGAGAGGACATCACGACGGCGGAATCGACGTGGACGCCTTCGATGGCGCTCGTCGTGACGGCTTCGTCCGTGAGCGTCTGCGCGACGTCCTCCGGTTCCGGCGGCGTTGCAAGCGATGCTTTGACGTCGCGGAAAGCCTTCGCCGAGTTCCGCTCCTTCGCCCGCGCCTTCGCCCGCGCCGCCGCCCCGCGACCCGGTCGCGGGGCGGCGGACTTGCTTGCGCGGCGCTACGGAACTTCGATCGGGCCGCGCAGGGTCGGGATGCGGCCAGAGGCCGATGCAAGGCCGGCGGGCAGTTTGCGGCGGACCGTATATTCGGCGAATCCGGGTGCGGTAGGTTCGACGCCGAGGAGGCCGAAGGTCAGTTCGCCCGCAAGGGCCGTGTCTGGATGGGCTTCGTCGCCCCAGCCGCGCTCGTGCAGGCTCATGCATTCGCTCGTGAGGTGCGGGCCCGGCCAAGCGGGATCGACCGCTTTGAGCCAGTTGTGCTCGCGGATGCGGCGCAGCGCTTCGCCGGGCAGCCCGTACCGGAACGCGCCACGCACGAGCAGAAGCTGGAACTTGCCGTGGTCTATGCGCGGTGTGCGCGCAAGCGCGGCGGCGGCTTCGGGCGGCGTGTAGAATCCCGCGGCCAAGGCAAGCGCGGCCGCGGCCGGGTCGGGCTGTCCGGGGTTTTCGAGCGAAAGGGAGAAAAGCGACCCCGGCAAAAGAAAGCGCGAGCGCACGACCGCGGCCGTGGTCTCCGCTTCGCGCGCGAACTTTTCGGCGTCGGCGTCGCGTCCGATTGCGTGCGCGAGAAGCGACATGTCGCGCCGCACGAGCCACAGCAGGATGTTCATGTAGGCGCGGCGGTGCGTCGAATCGGCGCCGAAAACGAGCGCGGCGGCGTGCTTCGAGGTTTCCGGGCGTTGCAGGAATGTTCCGTCGCCGCCGGTGCGGGCGCGCAGGTAGTCCATGAGCCGCAACGCCGGGCCGTAAAGTTCCCGGACAAGCGCGAAATCGCCGGTGTAGAGCAGATGGTCCCAAAGCACGGGAACGAACCACGCGGCGAATTCGTCGGACGGAAACGGCCCGCAGTCTCCGGCGGCCAGAGGCCCGTGCGCGTCGGGATACGGGCAGGCCTGGATGTAGCCGTCGGCAGTCTGGTTGTCGGCGAGCAGCCGCAGCGAACCGGGCATATAGGGGGAGTCCGGTCCCCATGCGGCGTACATGTTGCGCTGCGCGAACCACAGGTCCCCGCTCCAGACGAGGCGGTCGCGCTTGGCGCCGTCGGAAAGGAAAGGACGCGGCGACGGAATCGCGGCGAGCTGGCACGTGCGCACGGAGGCGTGCCAAAGCGCCGCGAGCGCCGGATCGGAACACTCGAACGCGCCGACGACGGGTTCCTCCGCGTGCGTGCCGCGGTTTTCGAGTTTGAAGCGCGAGATCGCGACCGCGGTGCCCGGGGTGTCGAGCGTGAAGCGCACGTAGCGCACGAGCCCCTGTTGGAGCGGCGCTTCGAAGCGCCCCGGCGCGGCGACGCGGAAGAGATCGTGCCGGTTCGTGCTTGCGGGCGGAACGGGCAGCGGCACGTCCGGCCCGAGGTACGTGGCGCGCGTTTCGTGCGTGAAGTCGCCTGTGTCGCAGAGCCCGCCGGGATGACAGCAGCAGGACACGCGCACCACGGGCGCCCCCTCTGCCTCGGAGGCGGTGAATGCCGGGTAGCCGCCCTCGCAGTCCGGCCCGAAGTCGAGCACCACGACAGGGCGCTCGCCGCCGGCGGGCCAGGCGAGACGAAACTCGGAGTCAACGGGCAGCGCGCGGAGCGCCTTGTCGTTTTCGGCCATGATTGAAAGACGATTTTGTTGCGGTGGAAGCGCGGCGCGTCACTCCGCGGCGGCGCCGTGCGAGAGACCGTCCAGCTGCGCGCGCTTGCGGGCGTTGTTCTCGGACCGGCGGAAGAACTCGGGTCCCATGCCGTGGCCGGCGGCTTCGGCGAAGAGGGCGCGGAGGAAGCAGCGCAGGGAGGGGTACGGGAGATTGCGGTACATGGGGCGTCGTGACGGGCGGGGCGGTGCGGGGGATGAATTGCGAGCGCATCGCCCCTGCATCACAATGATATCGGAACGTGGTGTTTTACTCCAATGCAATTTTCACCTGAGCGCGCCGCCCTCGAAGAATACCGGCGATTCAGAAATGGCGAGAGTGAAAGCGCCGGAAGAAGTGCGGGAAGGCGCGACGGGGCGACCCAAGAGATCGAAGAAGCGGACGGCTTCCGAATCGAAGCGCAGCGCATGCGTCTCCGGATCTCCGGTCTTCCACAGGACGCCGGAGGCAGTGCCGTCGGGGCGCGTCCACTGCGGGAAGAAAAATCCGCTTGCTTCGTCGCGCCACGGGCCGGGGGTCTGCACGGAACCTGCGGGCCGCATCGCGATGAAGGTCCGGTAGGCGAAGAACGCCGGCTTTGGCGAGAAATCCTTGTGCGTGAGGCCGAAGTGGTGCTCGCTGAAATCCGGATCGGTCTCGCGGCCGCGGAATTCGTACCAGAAGAATTCGTCGACTCCCTTGGCGGCTGCGATCGCGGCGGCGCGCACGAGGTAGCGGGCCTGGGCGGCTTCGGAGGTTGTCGCGGTCTGGCCGCGCGCCCGGATGCCACTCACGACCAC
>JAFUXX010000263.1 GCA_017476965.1 Kiritimatiellia bacterium
AGCGCGAAATCGCGATCCCGGGCGTGGACTCCGAGCCCGGCAAGCCCGTCCACCTCGCGCGCGATTCGGCGCGCGCGTTCGAATTCCGCGGCGCCGACGGCGCGGTGCGCCTCGCGCTCGAATTCGACCGGCCCGTCCGGTTCCTCGTGCAGGACAGCCGCCGCTGGGAGCGCGACACGCTCGACGTGCGCTTCTTCTTCGCCGAAAAGACCGTGCTGCGCGCCGGCGAAGAGCTGCGCCTCGCGGCGACGGTTTCGATGCCGGGGAGCGGCCCGCTCGCGCTCGGCGCGAAGCGGACGTGGTCCGTCGCGAACGGGCCGGAATGGGTGGAGGTGCCGGAGGAAGAAGCTTGGATCGAGCCCGGTTCCGCGCTCGACTTCACGGAGGTAGTGCCTCACCACGCCCCGGCGGGCGCGTACGGGCGCGTCGTGGCCGTCGGCGAGCATTTCGAGTTCGAGAACCTTCCCGGCGTCCCGCAGCGGTTCTACGGCGTGAACGTCTGCAACGACGCGAATTTCCCGCGCGATTTGCAGGCCGCCCGCCGCTTCGCCGCGAATCTCGCGCGCTGCGGCTGCAACGCCATCCGCCTGCACCACCACGACGGCGCATGGAGCGGCGGCGGCGACGCGATGCGCGACCGCTTCGACGCGCTCGTCGCGGCGTGCGTCGAAAGCGGCATCTACGTCACGACGGATTTGCACGTGTCGCGGCCAGTGCCGTGGCGCGACGTCGGCATCGACCGCGACGGATGCATGGGGCAGGACGACTTCAAGCTCCTTTGCGCGTTCTGGGAACCGGCGTATTCGAATCTCTGCGACCACGCCCGCGCGTTTCTGCGGCATGAAAATCCGTACACCGGGCGCTGCCTAGCGGAAGAGCCCGCGCTCGCGGGGCTCGCGCTCGTGAACGAGGGCAACCTCGGGAACTGGGGCGCCGCCGCGCTGCGCGCGCTGCCCGGCGTGCCGCCGCTGCCGGACGACCTGTACGTGCAGGAGGCGGCGATCGTGCTGGCGGACGCCGACACGCGCCTTTTCCGGCGGCTCGCCGCGTTCGTGCGCGACGAGTGCGGATGCCGCGCGCCGCTTTCCAACGATTCGTCGTGGTACGAGCCCGCGCAGTACGCGCTGCAGCGCCGCGATTTCGGCTACGTGGACAACCATTTCTACGTCGCGCACCCGTCGTTCCTCGACGAGCCGTGGCGGCGTCCGTCGCGCGCCGCGGGCGGCAACCCGTTCGCGTCGGCCGATCTCGGCGTGCCGGGCGTGGTTTTCCGGCGGCTGGCCGGAAAGCCGTTCACGATTTCGGAATACAACTGGTGCGCGCCGTCGCCCTGGCGCTCCGCGGGAGGGCTGGCGACCGGCGCGCTTGCGGCGCGGCAGGGATGGACCTCGGTCTACCGCTTCGCGTGGAGCCATGCGGCGGACGGCATCGAGCATCCCGGCACGGGTACGCTCGGGTACTTCAAAGTCACCGGCGACCCGGTCGCGCTCGCGGCGGAACGCGCCGCGACGTGCCTGTTTCTGCGCGGCGACATGGACGAAGCCGCCGCGCGGGATTTCGTGGCGCTCACGGAGGAGCGGCTGAGGTCGAAGGATTTTGGCGCGCCCAAACTCGACACCCTCGGCAAACCCGCCAACGCCTGGGAAAGCAAAGTGGGCGTGGAGTTTGCAGAGGCTGGAGAGGCTGGAGAGGCTAGAGGGGCTAGAGAATCTAGAGAATCTAGAGAATCTAGAGAGGCTGGCGGCGGGTGCAGGATTGCTGTCGATCGAGAGGCGGGGTCGCTGGCGATCGACACGCCGCGCACGTCCGGCGGCTTTGCCGAGCGCGGCTCGCTCGATTGCGGCGCGCTGCGCTTCGAGCTACTGCCGGCGCAAGGGCAGGTCGCGGGAGATTCTGTGGCTGGGCCGGGCGGGGCCGCGGTGTGGGCCTCTTCGCTCGATGGCGAGCCGTTGCGCGAATCGGCGCGCATGCTGCTCGTGCACCTGCCCGACGTGCAAAACAGCGGCGCGGTTTTTGCCGACCCCGCGCACGTGACAATGCTCGATTGGGGGCGCTCGCCGCGCCTCATGCGCCGCGCCGCCGCGCGCATTTCGATCGCGGCGGCGCCGGGCGAGTTCGCGGCCTACCGGCTCGCGCCATCGGGGCGGCGCGTCGGCGAGGTGCCGGTAGCGTACGATGCGGCGGCGGGGCGGCTCGAAATAGCCGCCGCCACCGA
Source organism: Kiritimatiellia bacterium (assembly GCA_017476965.1). GTDB lineage: Bacteria > Verrucomicrobiota > Kiritimatiellia > RFP12 > UBA3636 > UBA3636. The sequence continues at coordinate 2,216 of JAFUXX010000263.1, forward strand.
CGCCGATCCCGCGGCCGCGACCTGGCTCTACGAGATAGTGCGCCGCTGAGCGGCCAGCGAGCCGCAGGCGAGCCCAGAGCTAGAGTCTCTAGAGAGTCTAGAGTTTCTAGATTTTCTAGATTTTCTAGAGTTTCTAGAGAGTCTAGATTTTCTAGATCCTCTAGATTCTCTAGTCTCTCTAGATTCTCTAGTCTCTCTAGATTCTCTAGTTTCTCTAGTTTCTCTAGTCAAAAAGCACCTTGAAGGGGCGGCCGGTGTCGACCGAGAATTTCAGGTACAGGGCTTCGCCATCCTTGAAAACCGAGGGGTGGTGCAGGGGCGAGTCTTCCGGCAGCTCGAAGCGGTAGCGCGAGGCGTCGGTCATGGTGAGGTAGCTCGGGTTCGCCGCCTCCGACCAGTCGAAGATCTTGATCGTGCGGCCCTTTTCCAGACCTTCCGCGGCGGCGATTTCCATGACCACGGCGCCTTCGGCGCGGTAGTCGCAACCGGAGCCGGTGAACCGGATGGCCGAGTTCGAAGAAGCGTCGGCGTTTATCACGATCCTGCCGCCGTCCTTCACGACGAGCGAGCCGGAGATTTCGAGCGTGCCGCGGCCGAGGCCGTCGCCGGGGCGCAGCGCGCCGCCGGCCCAGACCGTCACCGTGGATTCGAGCCGGCCGGTGCCGCCGATCCACGGGGCCGTGGCGGAGCCGGAGCGGTTCGTCACCGAGAACGGACCCGCGGCGGAGCCGTTCACGAGGAGCCCGCCCTCGTACACGAAAGAGGGGTTCGCCGAGAGCAGTTCGCAGCGGCCGTCGAGCGCCAGCACGCCGTCGCCCTCCTTGTACATCCGCGAGCCCGTGAGGCCGGCCGCGCCGGTGTTCGTGATGCAGCCTTCGATCCGGCCCGCGACCGGGGCTTCGCCGGCCACGGCCCAGAACGTCCTGCCGTTCACGGACCAGCTCGCCTGCGCGACGTTGACGTCCACGTCGCCCGCGAACGTCACGGTGCCGTCCGCCTCGGGCGCGCCGAACACGAGCCGCTGCGCGCGCTTCCACCAGCCGGAGTTGCCCGCGCCGTGCGCGGCGACGTCCGGCAGCTTGTCGGACGCGTCCGCGGTGTCGAGCAGCTTGTACGAGCCGCCCTCGGGGGTGACGGTGCGGTCGCCGCCGAACGCGGCGAAGCCGATGTTGCGCGCGCGGTCGCCGTAGGAGACGAAGCCGCCCGGCACCGCGCCGCCTTCGGGGAGCGCGTAGTCGTGCAGGAGACCCAGGACGGGGCGGTCGCCGTCCGTCTCGAAGAAGTAGCCGTTGATGCCGAAAAGCAGGTAGTCGCGCGCGAGGTAGGCGTCGTTTTCGAGCACGAGCGCGCCGGCCACCATGTCGATGCGGTTCTCCTGGCCTTCGGGAGCGCCGGCGAACACGTCGTCCGTCACGCGCAGGACCGCGGCCCCGCGCTTGCGGAACGCGTATTGGCCGGTCCCGGCGTAGGCGTTGCCGAGAGTCTTCACGACGGTCGGGACGTCGATGTAGAACTCCCGCGAGTCGTCGAGGCGCGGCTCGAACGCCGCGTTGGGGAAGAGCATCGGCCCGTCGCCTTCGAAATGGCAGTTTTCGTTCTTCGCCGTCGAGGTGATCGACGTCACGTTGGGCAGTTCGAGCGCGCCGCCGGACGCGTTGCGCAGGGCCTGGCGGTTGGAGGAGCCGGCGGACTGGTTGAGCTCGATCTTCGTCACGGGGCCGAGCGACGCGGCGGCGGGCAGTTCGAGCGCGATGCCGGCGTCGAGCCGGACGGTTTCGGGAAGCGCGGGGTTCGCCGGGCCGAGCGCGAGCGTACCGCTGCGGGAGTTGCCGCTTGCGAGCAGCGTCGCCCCCGGCACGGCGCTGGCGACGGGCCCGAGCAGTTCGAGGCGCCCGCCGAAAACGAGCACGGGGCGCATTCCCCACGTGCCGGTCGAAGTGGACGAAAACAGGACCGGCACCTCGACCGTGTTGGTGCCGAGCGTGGACTGCGAAATCGCGAAATTCCAGTTTTTGCCCTCGTTCCAGTTTTTCGGGAAATCGAGCGTCGCGCCCGGTTCGCCAGTGATGCGCCAGCCGGAGTTGTCGTACGGATCCTTGCCGTCCGAGTCGTCCACGTCGCGCGCCTGCGTTCCGGCGGGGCCGAAGCGCAGGCCGCCGATCTGCATCGTTTGGTCGAGGCGCGGCTGCACGACGGGCGTACCGGAGAAGAAAAGCCGGTCTTCGGCCGTGGGGGCGGTTTCGGCGGGCGTCGCGGCGTCCTCCAGCAGCCAGTTGGCCGCGTCGGACATGGCTGAGCCCTTGTTCGCCCAGACGAGGTTGCGCGTCGCCGCGGAGGAAGGCGCCGCGGCGAGCGCCGCCGCGGCGAAAGCGGCCGCGGAGGCGAGGGCTCTGGAATCGAGGATTCTGGACCGGTTTTTCATGGTTTGGTTCCGCTATTCGGCGGTTTCTTCCGCGACGATGCGGAAGCGGACCGCGCCCCAGGATTCGTCGGACGGACGGAAGCGCAGCACGACGGATCCGCCTTCCACCTGCGACACGGCGGAGGCAAGTTCGGCGCCCGCGGGGAGTGTTTCGCCGCCGATCGCGGCGGGCGCGGCGAGGACGGCGGCGTAGCGCGCGCCGGCGCGGGTGTCGGGCACGACGACGGAGATGTATCCGTCTGCGCCGACCTCGGCCTGGGACGCTTCGGGCGCTTCGATCGGGCCGCGCTTCACGACGAGCGTGCCGGAGGCGTAGGAGAGCTCGTAGTTGGCCGCGGCGCCGCCGGAGACGGTGATCGCGAACGTCGAGCCCCACGTGGCGGCGGCGCTGTAGGCGCTCGTGGCGACGGCGGGGGCGGAGAGGGCGCTCTCGGTGTCGGCCCCGACGAAGCCGGAGTATTCGACCGGGTAGGCGACCTCGGCGGCGGGCGTGCCTTCGACCACGGAAACGTCGCGGGCCGTCGCGAGGAGCGGGGCCTTGGAGATGGTGAAGACGAGGGTCTTGTCGCCGGCGGCGGCGGTGTCCGCCCACGCGTAGCCGGGGGCGAGGCTCAGCACCACGTCGTATGCGCCCGCGGCGGAGCCGCCGGCGTTGGACTGCACGGAGTACGCCGCGGAAGCGGGGACGTCGGCGGCCTGCGCGGCGCCGGTGTAGGTCTTGCCCGCGATTTCGGGCGCGGCCACGAGGACGAGCCACTGCGCGGTGCAGACGACGTTTTCGGCGGGCATCGTCGCGGGCACGGCGGGCGACCAGCCGGCGAAGACGGATCCTTCCTTGGTCGGGTCTGCGGGCGCGGTGACCGCGGCGCCGGCGGGGGAGGTCACGGGCGCGACGGCGGAGCCGCCGGCCGAATCGAACGAAACGGTGTAGAGCGCTTCGATCGCGGAGTAGAGCGCGAAATCGTCGACCTTGCCGGTGCCGTTGAAGGCGACGGTGCCGATCTTGCCGGGCACGGCGGCGGCGAACGCGCGGTACCACGGGCCGGGAGCGGTGCGGCCCGCCGGGGAAGCGACGCCGGCCGCGGTCGGGCAGTCCTGGCCGTCGATCTGGACGCGGCACCACGCGGCGGAAGGATCGGTGTCGTAGTCGAAGGAAAGCGTGACGCGCACCCAGTCGCCGTCGGCGTAGGTGGTGGAGGAAACCGGTGTGCGGAGCGCCGAAGCGCCGTCCGCCGACGCGTGGTAGAGCACGGGGCGGCCTGTAGTGTCGAAGTACAGCGCGATCTGGCCGCCGGAAACGTCGGGCGGGCCGGATTCGGCGCGTTCGCGCTGGACGCTCATCATGAGATCGACCTTCTTGCCGTCGGCGCCGAGGCCGGTGCAGTCGCGCTCCACGTCGCCATCGACGAAGAGGCCGAGCTCGTGCGTTTCGAGCGGGAGCGGGCGTTCGACGGAAACGGAGTAGGAGGTTTCGACGATCGTGCCGTCGCCGGTCCAGCCGGGAACGGCGGCGGCGACTTCCGCGCCGGCCGAGGTGCGCTCGAAGGAATCGGCCGCGAGAAGGGACTTGGTCGAATCGGCCGCGTAGGTCCACGTCACGGTGTCGTCCGCCGAGACGGTGAAAGAGCCGGACGCGCCGTTGCCGGAAACGGAGTGGGCCGGAGCGCTCCAGGAGTAGTGCATCACCGTCTCGGCCTCGTAGGGCGAGCCCGCGACAGCGGGCTGCGAGAAGGAGACCGTCGCGCCGTCGACGTAGCGGTACGGCCCGCCGACGGGCTCCGCCGCCCCGTCGCCGGCGAACGAAACCGTGCGGACGGAAAGGCCGGAGAGTTTCTTCGACATGGCGGACTTCTCGACGAACGAGTTGCCGCCGCCGTCGGCGATGAACATGAGCGTCGTGGTGCCGTCCGAGTTGCGCGGGCCGAGGCACATGCCTTCGTAGTTGGCAAAGCCGGTGTCCACGCCGTACTGGGAACTGGCGCTGCCCGTGAGAAGCGTTTTCGTGGCGGCCTTGTACGTCGCGCCTTCGAGAGCGGGAAGCGTCGAAACGTCGTCCGCCCCCGAGACGTCGGCGAGGCAGACGGCCATCATGAACGAAGTGGAGAGGCCGCCCGACAAAGCCGACGAGGTGTCGCTTTCGGAGGTGACGCCGCTGCACTCGCGCTCCAGCACGAGAATCTGCCCGTTGGGCAGCGCGCACAGGCCGGAAACGCCGCTGCGCTGCTTTTTGCCGTAGGCCCATTGCGTGCGCAGGCCGTATGTCTTGTAGGCGTACTGCGCGGCGGGGGCGAAGTTGTCGCGGACCGAAGGGCGGGTCAACTTGAGCAGGCGCACGACGGTGCCGCCGTCGAGGCGGGAGGGGTAGTTGGTCGAAACCGCGCCGTCGACCGTGAGCGCTTCCTCGTTGGCCGTCCACATCGTGAGGCCGTCGCCGGAAATCGTGAGCGCTTCGAGCTTGAAGTTGCCGCGCATGTTGGAGAACACGGCGGGAAGCGAGACGGAGCGGAGCTTTTCGCCCGTAGCCGGATCGAACTCGTGGATGCCGGCCGTGCCTTCCGTGGAAACCCACACGTTGCCCGAGGCCGGGTCGTAGGCGCAGCCTTCGAGATCCTTGTATCCGGTCAGCGTGACGCTCGAAACGAGCGTGCAGGACGAAATGTTGCCGCTGGAGTTGCGCGGCATGGAAAGCTTGTAGAGCTTGTTCGTCTCGGAACTGTCGTTCACGGCGTAGTACGTGTCGCCGCCGGCCCAGGTGATGCCGGAGAGCTCTATGCCGTCGCTCGTCGTGGCGCGGGTCACCTTGGCGCCGTCCGCGATCGACAGCGCGGCGCGGGAGGGCGGGGCGAAGAGCAGGAGGGACGAAAAGGCCGCGGCGAGGGCGGCGGCGGTTGTTTTCTGCATGGGATGTGGAGTCCGGACGGTGAAAAACGGGGTTCTGCGCGGCTTCGCGCGCGCGGTCGCGGAATGCTTCGGGCGAAACTGTAGCAAAAAAGGGCCGTTGACGCAACCTTTCGCGCGATCGCCGATTTTTCGCTTGCATTCCGGAGCGCGTGCGGCTACAATTCGCGCCGATTTTCGCACGATACGGAGTTCAGACAATGCCCCGCGAACTAGCCATCATGGAATGCACGGTTTGCCATCGCCGCAACTACACGACGACGCGCAACAAGAAGAACCAGCCCCAGCGCCTGGAGCTGCTGAAGTTCTGCCCCCACGACCGCAAGCGCACCCCGCACAAAGAGGTCAAGTAGCCAACAAACCATTTCACACACGTCGGTAGCGCAATTGGCAGAGCAGCGGTCTCCAAAACCGCAGGTTGCAGGTTCGAGGCCTGCCCGACGTGCCACTTTGAAGCCGGCCCGGCCGCCCATGCCAGGGGAAACGGTCTCCCCCGACGGGGCGGCGCAATTTTGGAAAAGGAACGAATCGAGATGAGCAAAGCCGCAGACTCCGTGAAGTCGTTCGGGAATTTCCTGCGCGAGTGCCGCGCGGAAGCCGGCAAGATTTCCTGGCCGTCGCGCCACGAACTGGTCGGCTCCGTGTGGGTCGTGGCCTCCCTGATCCTCCTGCTCTCCGCGTTCGTGTTCGTCTGCGACACCGTTCTGGCGAAGGTCGTCGAGGCGCTCGTTTCCCTCGGCTAGGCTTCCATCCAAGTTTCCAACGTTTCCGGTTTTTGCCATGAGCATGCAGTGGTTCGTCCTGAACACTCTCACGGGGCAGGAGCAGAAGGTCCAGAAGATGCTCAAGGCCAAGGCCTCGGAGGGCGTCGTGGACCTCACGCCCTTCGTTGGCGAGACGCTCGTCCCCACCGAAAAGGTGGTTTCGCAGCGCAACGGCCGCAAGGCCACGGTGACGCGCAAGCTCTTCCCGGGCTACGTGTTCGCCGAGCTGGGCCTCTACCGCGACGCGCCGCGCTGCAAGCAGCTCAACAAGGCGCTCTGGGAGTACGTGAACGGTCTCCAGGGCGTGATCGGCTTCCTCGGCGCGGAGCGCAACGCCCGCGGCGAGATGGTCCGCCCGCCCGTGCCGATGACGGCGGAAGAGGTCGCGAACATCCGCGCCACCGGCGGCGCCACGGCGGAAAAGCCGCGGCCCGAGGTCGCGTACGAGCCCGGCGAGCTGGTCAAGATCGCGGACGGCCCGTTCCTCAACTCCGTCGGCGTGGTGCAGTCCGTCGATCCGGAGCGCGGCCGCCTCACGGTCGCCGTCACGCTCTTCGGCGGCGACACTCCGGTCGACCTCGAGTACTGGCAGGTCCAGCGCCACGCGCCGGAGGCGGAAAAGCCCGCCCCCGCGCCCGCTCCCGAAGCGGCGGATTCGCCCGAGGCCGCGTTCGATTCGCTTCCCACGTTCTAGCGACGGAGCTCCCGCCTTGTCGCGCGGAAGTTCCGCGGCCGGTCCGCGAAAGCAAACGCCCCGCGCAAAGCGCGGCAGGCGCTTCCGCCGCGCGTTGGCGACCGCTCTCCAGAACGCGCTGCTCGCGGCCGGCGCCGCTGTCGTGCCGCTGCTTTCCCGCCGCGGGGAGCTGCGCCTCGCCCGGGCGATAGCGTGGTTCATGTGCCGCCCGCTCTTCCGGTTCTACCGCTACGCCCGGACGAATCTCGACGTCGCGTGGGGCGACTCGCTTTCGCCCGAAGCCAAGGACCGCATGCTCAAGGAGAGCTTCCGCAGCGCGGCGCTCGTGATCACGGACTACTTCTGGTTCGCCCGCCGCACGGAGGAGCGCCTGCGCCGCCACGTCGAGGTGGGCGACGAAACGATGGAGCGCTGGATTTCCGGCGATTTCCCCGGGGTTTTCGTGACGGCCCACATCGGCAACTGGGAGCTTGCCGGGCTCGCGATCGCTTCGCGCGGCCGCAGCCTGTGGAGCGTTTTCAAGCCGCTCGGCAGCGCCGCGGTGGCGCGCAGGATGCGGAAGTTCCGCGGGGCCGGCGGCCAGCGCGTGATCCCGCGCGAGGGCGCGATG
>JAFUXX010000264.1 GCA_017476965.1 Kiritimatiellia bacterium
CCGCTGCGGCTGCGCGACGGCGAAGAGGCGATACTCGACTGCGCCAACGAGACGCTCGTCGTGCGGCCGGACGAAGAGCGCAAGCGCCGCTTCCGCAACCGCAGGTGGGACGAAGCGGCGGACCGGCGCGCCGCGCTGGGCGTTTCGGGCCGGGCCGTCACGCGCGACGGCGTCGCGATCGCGCTCGAAGCCAACATCAACATCCTCGCGGACCTCGACGACGCCGTCGCCGCCAACGCCGAAGGCATCGGCCTGTACCGCACCGAATTCCCGTTCCTCATGCGGCAGACGCTGCCGGGCGAAGCGGACCAGTTCGCGATCTACAAGCGCGTGCTCGACGGCATGCCGGCCCGGCCCGTCACGTTCCGCACGCTCGACGCGGGCGGCGACAAGGTGCTGCCGTACCTCTACAAGACGCCGGAGGACAACCCCGCGCTCGGCCTGCGCTCGATACGGTTCTCGCTGCGGTACCCGGAGATAATGGACCAGCAGCTGCGCGCGATGCTGCGCGCCGTGCAGGCCGCGGGGCGCGACGACGTCTCCGTGATGTTCCCGATGATCTCCTCCGTCGAGGAGTTCCGCGCCGCGCGCGACAGGCTCGAAGCGTGCCGCGCCACGCTGCGGGCCGAAATCGGCGACCGCGACATCCACGACCCCTACGTCGGCACCATGATCGAAGTGCCCGCCGCGCTGGGCGAAATCGACGCCCTCGCCGAAGAGGCGGACTTTTTCTCGATCGGCACCAACGACCTGATCCAGTACCTGCTCGCCGTGGACCGCACCAACGCGGCGGTCTCCGCGAGCTGGGTGCCGCACCACCCGGCCGTCCTCAAGGCGCTCAAACTCGTCGCCGACGCCGCGGCGCGCCACTCCATCCCGTGCTCCGTGTGCGGCGAAATGGCCCGCGACCCGCGCTACCTGCCGTTCCTCGCGGGCATCGGGCTGCGCACGATTTCCCTCGAACCGCGCCAGATCCCGAAGAGCCGCGAACTCGTCGCCGGGCTCTCCGCGGCGCGCTGCGAAGAGTACGCCGCGAAGTTGCTTTCGCTCCCCTCCGCCACCGACATAGAGGCGGCGATGGACGACTTTTCGCGCGAAACGTTCGGCGGTTGATTTTCCGGTTGAATTATTCCCGGTTTTGCCGTACCATTTGGCGCGACGCTTGGGCGCGAAGGGCCGCGACGGTTCCTTCGGGCCGGTCCGGGCGGAGGATTTTTCGACATGGAAGGTTCCAAGAAAACGTGTTTCCGCGCGCTGCTTTTCGCGGCTTCCCTGGCTTTTGAGGCCGGTCCCGCCGCGGCGCAGGGCGTTCCGGCTCCGGCGGCGCCCGGTGCCGGCACCGTGGCCGTGCTCGCCAACGCCTGCACCGACCTGCGCAACTACGAGGTGAAGCGCACTCCGTCGATTTCCGGCGGCGCATCCGCCTCCAAGGCCAGGGTCTGGGGCGTTTTCGACGTGTCTTTCGCCACCAAGCCCGAGTGGATCGACGAGCTGACGGTGACGTACAGCGTCATGCTCTTCAAGCAGGACGCCAACGAGGCCGACGGCGAAAAGAAGTTCAATTTCTTCCGCGTCTCCGTCGCCTACGCCGACGTGGCGAAGGGCGCCGAGCACAAGGCCGGGGCGGTCCTCCTGCCGGCCGCGCTCCTGCGCTGGGGCAAGCCGATGGGCTTCGCGGCGCAGTTCACCGTGGACGGGCAGGAAGTCTGCCCGCCGTACCACCAGGAGACCGGGCCCCTCGCCAAGCAGGCGGCCTGGTGGGCCAATTCCAACGTGACCGACGGCCCCGCCACCGAGAAGCACGAAGGGTACCTGCTCGACCGCGCCAAGACGCCGTTCGCGCTCGTGAACCCGGATTCGTACGAGACGAGCCGCGAGTAGGATTCAGATGAACGGCAGGATTCTGGCGCTCGACGCGGGCGCGTCTAAAATCTACCTTTCGGAGTTCACGGTCAAGGCCGGGGCTCCGGTTTTGACCGCTTTCGCCTCCGCCGAACGCGACCCCGTCGCCGCCGGGGCCTCGCGCAACGAGCCGCTCGTCGCCCTCGCCGACACGGTGAAGGAGATGATGGCGGGCGCCGGGATCAAGCCGGCGCCGCTGTGCGTGATGCTTTCCGGCCAGCAGGTGTTCCTGCGTTTCGCCAAGATCGCCGGCGGCTCCCCTGCCCTCGTCGAGGGGATGATCCGCGACGAAGCGGCCGAGCACCTGCCCTTCCCGCTCGACCAGGTCGTCTGGAACGGCGCCCGCCTGGGCGAAGATCCGGACACCGGCGAAATCGACGTGCTCGTCGTCGCGGCCAAGTCCGAAACGGCGGCGGACGCGGCGGGCCTCGCCGAAGCGCTCGGCCTGCCCCTCGCGGCGGTGGACGCCGTGCCGCTCGCGCTCTGCAACGCGGTGCGCCGCTCGCAGCCAGACGCGGAAGGGTGCACGCTCGTGCTCGACGTCGGAGCCCGCGCCACCAACCTCGTGTTCCTCGAAGGCGGCAAGGTTTTCCTGCGCACGATTCCGATCGCCGGAAACACGATGACGCAGGACATGGCGCGCTCCCTCGGGGCCGACGCGGCGGACGCCGAGGCCTACAAGAAGCAGTCGGCCTTCGTCGCCCAGGGCGGCACCGCGGTGGCGGACGACGAGGCCGCGGACCGCGCTTCCAAGGTCCTGCGCACCGTCGCGACGCGCCTCCATTCGGAGGTGACGCGCTCGATCAACTTCTACCGCGGCCAGCAGGGCGGCTCCGCGCCGGACCGCGTCCTGCTCACCGGCGGCGGCGCCCTCACGCGCGGGCTCGACTCCTTCCTGCGCGAGAAGCTCGGCGTCCCGGTCGATTTCTTCAACCCGTTCGAGAACATGGCGGTCGCGCCGGGCGTGCAGGCGGACGACACGGCGCTCTACCTCCTCGCCCCGTCGACCGGCGTGGCTTGGCGCGAAGCGGGCGGCTGCCCGGTCGAGATCAACCTCGTCCCGCCCGAAATCGTCGCCCGCCGCCGCATGCGCGCGCGCATCCCGTTCTTCGGGGCGTCGGTCGCCGCGGTAGCGCTTTCGCTCGCGTTCCTCGGCGTGTGGGCGGGATCGCTCGCCTCGTCGCGCGAGCGCCAGGCCGAACAGGTTTCGGCCAAGGTCGCCAAGCTCCGGTCCGTCGAAAAGGGCCTCACGTCGGCGCTCTCCGAATCGCGCACCGCCGCGACGGAAGCCGAAGCGTGGGAAGCGATGGCGTTCTCGCGCTCTTCGTACGCGCTCGCGATCGAAGCCGTGCGCCATGCGCTGCTGCGCGGCACGTGGGTCGTTTCCGCCTCGTTCGCGCAGCCTTCCGGCGGGGACGACGGCGATTCCGACGATTCCGGCCCCTCGTACGGCACGCTGAATCTCGTGGTCCGCGGCTTCAAGGCCGAGCTGGACAAACTCCCCGGCAAGGGCTCCGCCGGCGAAAAGTTCCTTTCCAACCTGCGCCGCACTCCGTTCTTCAAGGGCGGCGCGGTCAAGCTCGAACCCGTGCTCGACGGCGGCCGCATCACCGAGATCCGCCTCGCGGTCGATTTGGCGCGGCCGCTCGGCAAGTTCGACGCCTCGTGGATCCCCGAGCCGAAGGGCGCCGCTCCGGCGGGCGAAGGCGCGGACAAGGGCGCCGCCGCGGACGAGGAGGACATTTCGTGAAAGACAAGACAATCTGGATAGTGGCGGGAACGGTATCCGCCGTTCTCGTGGCCGGGGCGGGAGCCTGGGCCGCCGTCGGGTTCTCCGCCGCTTCGTCCGCCAAGGAATCGCGCGACCGGGCCTTGGCCCAGTTCAAGAAACTCGTCGCCTCGGATCCGTACCCGAGAGAAGAGAACGTCGCCGCCGCCAGGGACAATCTCGAAAAGAACGCCGGTTTCTCGCGCGAGCTTTCCAAGGAGCTCGCGGCCGGCGCCGCCGACGTGGACGGCAAGGGCATGAGCCCCGGCGATTTCGACCGCCTCCGCCAGGAAATGCTCGGCGCCCTCGCCAAGGACGCGCCCGACGGCGAGGACGGCAAGCCCGTCGTCCAGCCCGGGTTCACGTTCGGCTTCTCGCGCTACGACTCCGGCCTCCCGGCCGTGGAGGAGGACGTCCCGCGCCTCGTGAAGCAGCTCGGTTTCACGGACAAGCTCGTGCGCGCGATCTACGGCGCCGGGATCATCCGTCTCGAAGGCGTCGGCCGCGAAGCGTTCGAGGACGGCGCCGAGGCCGCCGAGCCCGGCGACAAGGAATTCG
>JAFUXX010000265.1 GCA_017476965.1 Kiritimatiellia bacterium
CGCCCGCCGCGCCGGATTCGGGTTCGCCGCGCGCCGGCGGGGACGCCAAGGCCAAGTAGACGCTTTAGAGAACGATGAAACGCTTTTTCGCACTTGCGGCGGTCTGCGCCGCGGCCATCCTCGCCGGAAGCGGCTGCACCGCGATTTCCGACCTGTTCGCCCCGTCCTACAACCCCAACTCCTCCAGCTGGGTTCCGCCGGTCCCGGTCGAGCTCGCCGCGCGCACCGGGTCCGCCACGTCCCGCCCGCTCCGGCCCGACGACGTGGTGAAGGTGATGGTCTACACGCCAGTTTCCGCGCAGCCTTCCGTGACGGAGGACGTCGTGGACGCGGACGGCACGATCACGCTGCCGTTCGTCGGCGACCTGGTCGTCGGCGGCCGCACGGTGAGCGAGGCCGGCAAGGTCGTACGCAACGCCTACATGGAGAGCGGCATCTACCAGTCGCTCGAAGTCACCGTGATCTGCCCCAACATGATCCAGCAGCCGATGCTGACCGTGACGGGCGCGGTGCACAAGCGCGGCTCGATGCAGTGGCGCGACGGTCTCGGCCTCAAGGAGGCCATCGCCGACGCCGGCGACTTGACGGACTTCGCCAACGGCACCGTCACCGTCACCCGCAACGGGCGGATGCAGTCCTACAACCTCACGCGCATCAAGAAGGGCAAGGCCGAAAATCCGCTCCTGCTGCCCGACGACTACGTGGAGGCGATGGAGAGCAGGTTCTAGCCCTCCGCCCCCGGACCGCCCGGCATGTCCCGCGCCAAATCCGCAATCGTTTTCGCCGCTTCGGCGGTTTTCGCCGCCGCTTGCGCCTGGGGCGCGTACCACTCCGCGGAGATGTCGGCCGCGGCCGCAGTCTACCACCGCGTCAAGCACGGCTTCTTCCCCGGTTCCCGGTTCGAAGTTCCTCCGGTGACGGACGGCGCGGAGGCGTCCCGCCTCTGCCGCGTCGCCGCGCGTTTCTGCCCCTACGACTGGCGCTTCCCGGTCTACGCCGCCGCGCGCTGCCTCGACGAGGCGGTCGACGAAAACACCCCAGACGGCAGGTGGCAGGCCGCTCTCGCGGACGCAAACGAGTGGGCCTGCCGCGCGCTCGCGCTCTGCCCCTACGATTTCGAGGTGCGCTACAACCGCGCCGAGACGCTCGTCGCGATGGACCGCCTTCCAGACGCGATCGCCTACTGGGAAACCGTTCTCGATCTCGAGTTCTGGAATCCCGAAAACCACGACGAGTACGCGTACCTGCTCCTGCACGACGGTTCGGAGGAGGCCGTGGCCAAGGCCGTGGACGAGAGGTTCTTCGTCCGCGACCGCGAGCTCCGCGCCGATTTGAACAAACTCTGGCGCGAGCGCAAAAAAGCGGCGGCCGAGGCCGAGAAGGCCCGCAAAAAGGCCGCCGCCGAGGCCGAAAAGGCGCGCAAGAAGGCGGAAGCCGAGGCCGCGAAGGCCGCGGCCTGAACGATTTTCCCGAGGAGATTTCCCCATGTGCGGCATTGCCGGCTTTTACGGAAATGGCGGCACGGCGAAGGTCCGCGCCATGTGCGATTTGATGGTCCACCGCGGTCCCGACGATTCCGGGTTCGCCGAAAGCGCCGGCATGGCGATCGGCCAGCGGCGGCTCTCGATCAACGACCTCGCCGGCGGCCGCCAGCCGCTTTCCGATCCTTCCGGAAAGCTGCTGCTCGTCTGCAACGGCGAAATCTACAACTACCCCGAACTGCGCGCGAAGTACGAGGCCGCGGGCTACGCGTTCAAGACGCGGTCCGACTCCGAAATCGTCCTCCCGCTCTACCTCGAATACGGCGACAAGTGCGTCGAAAAGCTGCGCGGCATGTTCGGGTTCGCGCTCTGGGACTCCGAAAAGCGCCGCCTCCTGCTCGCCCGCGACCACCTCGGCCAGAAGCCCGTCTTCTACGCGTCCGGCGCGGACGGCTCGTTCGCCTTCGCTTCCGAGCCAAAGGCCGTTCTCGCGAGCGGCATCGTGCCGCGCTCGGTGGACATGGAAGCGCTGTGGCACTACATGTCGCTGCGCTACCTGCCGGACGACAGGTCGCTCTTCGAGGGCGTCGTGAAGCTCCCCGCCGCGCACTTCGCGGTCTGGGAGCCCGGCAAGGGCGTCCGCGTCTCGCGCTACTGGTCGCTCGCGACGTTCGAGCCCAAGCGCACCGGCACCGAGAAGGATCTGACGGACGAACTCGAAGCGCTGCTGCTCGACACGGTGAGGCAGCACCTGCTCTCCGACGTCCCCGTCGCGACGTTCCTTTCCGGCGGCATCGATTCCTCGCTCGTCACGGCGATGACGGCGAAAATCACCGGCAAGCCGTTCGACACGTTCTCGATCGGCGTGAAGGACCAGGACCTCTCCGAGCTGCCGTGGGCGGAGGTCGTCGCGAAGCAGTACGGCCTCAACTGGATCCACGAAATCGCCGAGCCGGACGTCATCGGCACGATTCCGGACATGATCTACCACATGGACGAACCCGCCGACCCGTTCGGCGTGGGCGTCTACCTCGTTTCGCGCCTCGCCGCGAAGCACGACAAGGTGGTCCTCTCCGGCGACGGCGGCGACGAAAACTTCGCCGGCTACGACCGCTTCGCGGGCCAGAAGCTCGCCCGCCTCTACGGTCTCGTCCCGGGCTTCCTGCGCCGCGGCCTGCTCGGCCCCGCGATCGGCCTCGTCCCTGAATCGTTCGGCTACAAGAGCCTCGCCGGCAAGCTGCGCTGGCTCAACGACGTGGGCGGCCACGCCCGCAGCGACGGCGAAGCGTACGCGCGCTCGATGTCCGTCCTGCGCTTCACGCAGGAAGCGAAGGAAGCGCTTTTCACCGACAAGGCCAAGGCCCGGATCGGCAACGCGGATTCCGTCGGCAAGATTCTCGCGTTCTTCGAGGAAGGAGCGGCCAAGGAGCATCTCGACAAGATGCTCTACACGGACCTCATGACGCGCATCCCCGACCAGCTCCTCGCGATTTCCGACCGCATGAGCATGGCGCACTCGATCGAGATACGCCCGCCGCTCATCGACGTCAAGGTCACGGAATTCGCCGCCTCGCTGCCCTGCAACCTCAAGCTCAAGGGCCGCGACCGCGGCCTCAAGTGGCTCCTGCGCCAGGTCGCCGCGCGCTACATGCCGCGCGAACTCATCGACCGCAAGAAGCAGGGTTTCGGCTTCCCGATCGCGCGCTGGCTGCGCGGCGACCTCAAGGACTTCCAGCTGCGCCTCTTCAAGCAGTCGCGTTTCGTCGAGCTCGGGCTCTTCCGCCAGGAGGCGATCGACAAGCTCGTCGCCGAACACGTCGGCGGCAAGGCCGACCACAATTTCCGCCTGTGGATGCTCGTCAACCTCGAAATCTGGCACCGCCAGTGCATCGAGGGGAAGAGCGCCGGCGAGATGAAGGAGTTCATCTCCTCGCTCCGCCGGTAGCCGCCGGCCCGCACCGCCGGGCGAACTTCCGGCGCCGCATGCGCGTTTCAAAATGCGGAGGACAAATGCCATGAAGCGATCCGTCGAATCCCGCCGCGCCGCCGCGCCATTCCGCGCGGTCCGCTCCGCTCTCGCC
>JAFUXX010000266.1 GCA_017476965.1 Kiritimatiellia bacterium
AATCCGGCAACCTTTCGCGGAACGTGATGTCTGCCATGGTTTTCATCGCCTCCGATTCTACGGTGTCCTCGCATTTGACAAATGCGGTTCTTCGGTTTCGCCGTTCGGTGTCCTTAAGTATGACAAACCGCGGCCGCGCGCGGGGATTTGCCACGCCGCGGGGCTTGTGGTATCATTCGCGGCCTTTCCGCTCCGGTTACGGGAGTCCGGGGCGGAACCGCGGCCGCGGGGACGGGTGTCCCCGGCGCCGGCCGCCATCCGAAATCCAACCAAAACAAAACCCCCGACTCCAGTCATGCTGAAGACAAAACAACGCGACGACTCCAAGCTCAAGGAACTCGACGGGCTCCTCGAAGCGTCGCTCGGCCAGGCCCAGGAAAACCGCATCGTGAAGGGCATGGTCCTCGAAGTCCGCCCCGGCGAAGTCCTCGTCGACGTCGGCGGCAAGTCCGAAGGCGCGATTCCCGCCTCGGAATTCGGCGGCGACACGTCCGGCGTCAAGGCCGGCGACGAAGTCGACGTCCTCGTGATCCAGACGGAGAACGACGACGGCATGGTCGTGCTCTCCAAGAAGCTGGCCGACGAGAAGATCAAGTGGGAAGCGGTCTTCCAGCGCTACCAGGAAGGCTCCGTCGTGAAGGGCCTCGTCAAGCAGAAGGTCCGCGGCGGCCTGATCGTGGACGTGGACGGCGTGGAGGCGTTCCTGCCCGGCAGCCAGATCGACGTCACGCCGGTGCACGACACCGATCCGTTCGTCGGCAACGAATACGACTTCAAGCTCATCAAGCTCGTTCCCGAGCGCCACAACATCATCCTGTCGCGCCGCGAACTGCTCGAAGAGCAGCTTTCCGTCAAGCGCCGCGCGCTGCTCGACGCCCTCGTCGTGGGCGAGCGCCGCAAGGGCAAGGTCAAGAACATCACCGACTTCGGCGTGTTCGTGGACCTCGACGGCATCGACGGCCTGCTCCACATCACCGACCTCTCCTGGGGCCGCGTCCGCCATCCGTCGGACATCGTGCAGCCCGGCCAGGAACTCGAGGTCGTCGTGCTCGACGTGGACAAGGAGCGCGAGCGCATCTCCCTCGGCCTCAAGCAGGCCCAGCCCAACCCGTGGGACTCCATCGAGACCAAGTACCCGGCCGGCGCCCGCCTCCGCGGCAAGGTCGCCAACCTCCAGCCCTCCGGCGCGTTCGTCGAACTGGAGCCCGGCATCGAAGGCCTCGTGCACGTCTCCGAGTTCTCCTGGACGCGCCACGTGGCGCGCGCCAGCGACGTGCTCAAGATCGGCGACGAGGTGGACGTCGTGGTCCTCTCCGTCGACAAGGAAGCGCAGAAGATCGCCCTCGGCATCCGCCAGACGGAGGAGAATCCGTGGGACAGCGTCGGCGAGCGCTACCCCGTCGGCACCCGCATCAAGGGCAAGGTCCGCAACTTCACGAGCTACGGCGCGTTCGTCCAGCTCGAGGACGGCATCGACGGCATGATCCACGTTTCGGACATGAGCTGGACCCGCAAGGTCAACCACCCGACGGAAATCCTCCAGAAGGGCCAGGAAGTCGAGGCGGTCGTGCTCGAAGTCGACGTCGAGAACCAGCGCATCTCCCTCGGCCTCAAGCAGGCCCAGGAGGATCCGTGGACGAGCATCACGGCCCACTACAAGGTCGGCCAGAAGGTCAAGGGCGTCGTTTCCAAGATCGCTTCCTTCGGCGCTTTCGTCGAACTGGAAGGCGGCGTGGACGGCCTCGTGCACATCTCGCAGATCAGCGACGAGCGCGTCGAAAAGGTCAAGGACGCGCTCAAGGTCGGCCAGGAGGTCGAGGCCCGCATCGTCCGCATCGACCGCGAGGAGCGCCGCATCGGCATCTCCCTGCGCGAGGCCAACGACGGCGAGGCCGATTTCCCGATGCCCGACGAGTACAAGGGCGACTCCGGCCTCAAGGCCGGCCAGAACATCGTCGGTCTCGCTTCGGCGTTCGACGAGGCGTTCGCCTCCGGCGGCGAGGAGTGGTCCCCCGCTCCCGCTTCCGGCGAAGAAAAGGCGGAGTAGCCCCGCGGCTCCGCGGCCCCTTCCCGGTCCGCGGACCCGGTTTCCGCGAGACGCGCCCGGCTCCGGCCGGGCGCGTTTCCTTTTTCCGGGGCGTTCTGGTAGAATCCGGCCCATGCCCGCACCGCTCTTCCTGGTAATCGCCGCGCCGTCGGGCGCCGGCAAGTCCACACTCGTCGGCATGCTCCGCCGCGAGTTCCCGCTTTTCGAATACTCCGTCTCCTGCACGACCCGCGCGCCGCGCGGCGAGGAGAAGGACGGAGTCGCGTACCACTTCCTTTCCCGCGAGGAGTTCGAGCGCCGCGTCGCGGCCGGCGACTTCCTCGAACACGCCGTCGTCCACGGCAACCTCTACGGCACGCTCAAGAGCGCCGTCGAGGGGCCCATGGCCGCCGGCCGCTGGATGGTCCTCGACATCGACGTCGCCGGCGCGGCGCAGGTCCGCTCCATCGTCGCGCGCGAGCCCGCGGGCTCGCTCCTCTCCCGCGCGTTCCTCGACGTTTTCGTGGACGTCCCGTCGGAGGAGGAGCTCCGCCGCCGCCTCGTGAAGCGCGGCGAGGACGCCCCGGAGACGATAGAGCGCCGGATCGCCAACGCCGCCGGGGAGCGCGCCCGCCGCGGCGAGTTCTCGCGCGTCGTCGTGAACGACGACCTCGACCGCGCCTACGCCGAGCTCCGCGGCCTCGTCCTGGCGAAGACGGGAGGCGCGTCGTGAGCGGCGCG
>JAFUXX010000267.1 GCA_017476965.1 Kiritimatiellia bacterium
CGGAGCGCAGGCTCGCCGGCAAGTGCATCCTGCTCGCGGACGACGTCATGACGACCGGCGCCTCGTTCGACGCCGCCGCCCGCGCGCTGCGCGACGGCGGCGCGGCGCGCGTGATCTGCGTCTCGTTCGCCCGCGACTGACCCGCCGCCGCGCAAAATCGGTTTGCATCGCCACGGCGTGCGGGGTAGTATTCCGCGCGGATGAAAAACGAATCCGGAAAGACCGGCCGCGGCCCCGGCGATTGGCGCGGGCAGATGCGCGCGGCGTGGCGCTCGCCCGACGCGCTCAAGGAGCGCTTCCCGTCGATGCGCGTGACGGACGCCATGCGCGCCGCGGCGGCGCGTTTCCCGATGGCCGTCACTCCGCACTACGCGTCGCTCGTGCGGACTCCGGATTTTTCCGATCCCGTTTTCGCGCAGTGCGTCCCCTCCCCCGGCGAACTCGTCGAAGCGCCGTGGGCCTCCGCCGACCCGCTCGGCGAAGTGCCTTCGACGCCCGTTCCCCACCTCGTCCGCCGCTACCCCGACCGCGCCGTGCTGCTCGCGGCGACGTCCTGCGCGTGCTACTGCCGCCACTGCTTCCGCAAACGCGTGTCCGGCGCGCCGGACGCCGCGATTTCCCCATCGGAACTCGCCGCCGCGGCCGGTTGGCTCCGCACCCGCCCCGAGGTGTCGGACGTCCTGGTTTCCGGCGGCGACCCGCTCACGCTCTCCGATTCGCGCATCCGCGGAATCCTCGAAACACTCGCTTCCGTGCCGTCGGTGCGCGTCGTGCGCGTCGGCTCGCGTCTCCCCGCGGTCCTCCCGCAGCGCTTCACCCCGGCGCTCGTGCGGATCCTCGCCGCCCCGGCCCGCCGCCCCGGCGGACCGGCCGTCTACCTGATGGCCCACTTCAACCACGCGCGCGAACTTTCCCCTGAATCGCTCGCCGCGATGCGCGAGCTCGTCGACCGCGGCGTGCCCGTGTGCTCCCAGACCGTTCTGCTCCGCGGCGTGAACGACGACGCCGACACGCTCGAAGAACTCTTCCGCGCGCTCTACCACGCGCGCATCCGCCCCTACTACCTTTTCCAGAGCGACCTCGCGCCGGGCATCGAACACCTGCGCACGCCGCTCGAAACCGGCCCGCGCCTGATGCGCGAGCTCCGCGCGCGCTTGAGCGGCCCCGCGCTGCCCAACTTCTGCCTCGACCCGCCGGGCGGCGGCGGCAAGATCGAACTTTCGCCGGACAGCGTCGTCCGGCGCAGTCCCGGCGCGACGCTGCTCCGCAACGGCCGCGGCGAGGAGTTCCTGTACCCCGATCCCGATCCGTCCGCCGGAGGTGTGCGGTGAACGCCGGCGCGGAATCGCCGCTTCAATCCGCCTCCTGGAGCATCCCCGCCGCCCTCTCCGCCCGCACCCCGGGCCGGCATTGACCCTTCGCCGCCCCGCACGGCTTTCGCTGCCGCAAAAGACCCCACCAGAATCGTCGCCTCCCGGCAAATTCCCTCCGATTGAAAGTTGAACTTTCAATCGGGGGGATTTTTTGATACGATTGGCGCGTCACAAACAAAGAGAGAAATCATGATAGCCCGCATTGTTGCACCAAAAATCAAGTCCTTGTGGACGCAATATCCAATTGTCACCCTGACGGGACCTCGGCAATCGGGGAAAACGACATTGGCGCGCACTTTGTTCCCCGAAGCCGACTACGTGAACCTCGAAGCTCCGGATGTATTGGATGAAGCAGTTCATGACACGCGGGCATTTCTTGCCAGGCATCCTGCTCCGGCAATTTTCGACGAAGTGCAACGTTGCCCCCGGTTGCTCAGCTATCTTCAGGTGATCGTCGACGACGCAGGAAGAAATGGGATGTATCTTCTTACGGGCAGCCACCAGCCTGCGCTGCTCGGCGCCGTGTCGCAGTCGCTGGCGGGCAGGACGGCGCTTGTCGATTTGTACCCGCTTTCAGTCAAGGAACTCAAGAAAGCGGGCATGGAGAAATCGCGGAACGCATGGATGCTTGAAGGGTTCTTGCCGCGCTTGTACGACAGCAGGCGGGAGAAGCCGGAGTTCGGGCAGCTCTACCGCGACTACTTCCGCACGTATGTCGAACGCGATGTCCGGCAACTGGCGAATCTCCGTGACATTGGATTGTTCGAGACGTTCGTCAAACTGCTGGCCGGCCGCGTCGGACAGGAGGTCAACGCCCTCGATCTCGCCGGGGCGGTCGGAGTGTCCGCACCTACGATCCGGTCGTGGATCACGCTCCTCGAGGCGTCCTTCATCGTTTTCGTGTTGCGCCCTTATTACCGGAATTTCGGGAAACGTCTTGTCAAGGCGCCGAAAATCTACTTCACGGAACCGGGCCTCGCCGCATGGTTGCTTGGAATCAAGACGGAGGAACAGATGTCCACGCACCCGCTCGTCGGAAATTTGTTCGAGAACATGGTTGTCATGGAGGCCGTCAAGGCGCGGTGCAATGCGGCCGAAGACGTCAATCTGCACTTTTATCGTGCACCTGACGGCCTGGAAATCGACTTGCTGCAGGAAAACGCCGGCCATCTCCGCCCGATGGAAATCAAATCTGCGCAGACTTACCATTCTTCCATGGGGCGCAATCTTCTGCGTTTCGCGCAATTCGCCGAAAATGTCGAACATCCTGCCGTCGTGTATTCCGGGCGTTCCATTCCTTCCGAGACCGGCGTGTCCTTCTATTCGTTCGAGGACGACTGGCTGTAGCGACCTTGGCAAAGCATGGCGAAGTGCAAGGATGCGGACGACTTCTTCCAGCGGCTCGCCATCTGGCGAAGCGACCGGTTTTCACGAAGGCGTTTGAACGGGACAAAGATCGTTGCATCCGCCGGGGCCGGAACATGGAGAAGTTCAATTCGGCGAACTGCTGACGCGAAAAGCCCGCCGGCGGCGGGCTTCGGAGCGATTCCGGCGCTGTCCGGAAAAACGCTTGGAGACGGAGTCTTCCCGGAAAAAATGGTGCGCCTGGCGGGGTTCGAACCCACAACCTTCAGCTCCGGAGGCTGACGCTCTATCCAATTGGGCGACAGGCGCGAATGAACGGGCAACGCGCGGAATCGTAGCCAAAAGGCGTTGCCAACGCAAGCAAAATCGCGATAATGGCCGTCGCGCCGGACCGGCGCGGGCGGCATGGCGGATCTCGACGAACAGACTCCGGAATGGAAAGAGGCTCTGCGCCTCGTGCGCGCCGCGCACGGGGCGCCCGGCGACGCCGCCGCGCTCGGAAAGGCCCGGAATTTTCTCGCGTCCGCCGTCTCGCCGCGCCTCCGCTCGTTCGCTCGGCTGCTCGC
>JAFUXX010000268.1 GCA_017476965.1 Kiritimatiellia bacterium
GCACGCGTCGAACGCCTCCGCGCGCTCCGGCGCGGCGGCGAGGTCCAGCACGACCGACGGCGCGTCCGAGCCGTTGACGATCCATACGTCGCGCTGCGGCCCGGCCGGGACGCGGACGGCGAGGTCGTCCTGGTGGACTGACACGATCCGCTCGGAGTCGGTCCAGCCTTCGAGAAGCGGAGTGCCCAGATCGGGGCGGTGGGGGCGGAACGCGCCGTGAAGCAGCGCTTCGCGGTGCGCGTCCGTCCAGGCAATCCAGTGGCGGACCATGCGCACGTGGTCTTCGGACAGGCGGTCGATCCGCATCGAATACTGGATCACGGAAAACAGGACGGAAACGATCTGCTGCGCGGCCTGCTCCGGCGTTTCGCGCGGGTTCCACTCCAGCATGTCGGAGTGGACCGCCGTCGCCCCCGAAGTCAGCCGCAAGCGGGCGACGCGGGCGCGGTTGCGGGCGGGATCGGCCGGGACGTCGCCGGCGCGGATCATGTTGCCGAACGAGCGGATCGCGGGGCCCATGTACGTCTGGCGGAATTCGACGAGCGCGCCCGGGCGCACCGCTTCGACGCGGCGGCGGACGTCCTTCATGAGAGCCAGCACGGCCTCGGGCACGGATTTGTAGTCGCGCCCGCGCCAGTTTTCCGCCGCGGCGGGGTCGGGGTCCGGCGTCGCGAACGAATCGATGAAGTCCAGCTTCAGGCCGTCGAGCCCCCAGTCGCGGACCGCCTTTTCGTACGTCGAAGCCAGGTATTCGCGGACTTCGGGGAAGCGCGGGTCGAGGACAGAGACGCGCAAGTTGTCGCGCGAGTACAGGAACTTGCCCTCGAAGCGTTTGAACGCCTTGCTGCTCCAGCCGGCGAACGGCACCGAAAACCAGAGCATGTAGCGCAGCCCGGCGGCCTTCACGCGGGCCACGTGCGCCGCCATGTCCGGAAAGCGGTTCGGGGAGGGCTCCCAGTCCCCGGTCCAGGCGTAGGAGCGGTCCGCGACGTCGAGCAGCCATCCGTCGTCCGTTATGACCGTCTTCATGCCGAGCGCGGCGGCCGCGGCGGCTTCCTTTTCCACCTCGCGGTCGTGCAGGTCCTGGTGGAACCCGTACCACGTGGAGTAGATCGGGTCGAACGCCGCGGGCGGGACGGGCGCGGGCTCGTATTCGGGACGGGCGCAGATCCAGTCCGACGCGCCGCGCACGGCGTCGCTCCAGAAGACCGGGGCGGCGTCGAGGCGGATCTGCGCGGAGTACGACGAAAGCGGCGCCTCCGGATCCTCGAAAAACGACATTGACACGCGGATCGTGCAGTCCTCCTCCCTGAGGCCGAACCGCCATTCGATCCGGCGCGTCGCTTCGGAGCAGGCCACCGCGAGGCGGTTCTTTTCGTCCGTGCCGACGAGCGCCACGACCGGCGAATCGTTCGCGATCGCGGTCTTCATGCTCCCGCCCCAGTCCGGGTCGAGGACCGGCACGTCGCGGCGGCTCGTCCACACGGAGCGCACGCCCGGGGCGTCGCACACAAGTGCCACGGTGAAGCGCGGCGGCGGCGCGGGCTCCGCCGAGTCGAGCCGCACCGTCAGCGTCTCCGCGCCGCCGGGCGCGGCCTCGCGGGAAAACGAGAACGACCACGGGCCGGAGTCCGGCAAGTCCGCCGAGACCGCCGAAACGGAAGTGAAACCGGGAATTTCCTTTTTCACAGCTGGAGCGCCATTGCGTGTTCTGGGCAGGTGAAGGGGTTTTCGTGCTTCGAGCAGTTTATGCACCCCGTGTAGAGCTTGTACATGATCGTGCGCTTGTCCACTTCGCGGAAGCCGAGCCCCGCGAAGAACGGGACGGCGTACGTGAGCACGATCGCCTGGGCGACGCCGATTCCGCGCAGCCGTCCGAGCTGCGCCTCCACGAGGCGGCGGCCGATGCCGAGCTTGCGCCACCGCGGGGCGACGCATACGGACTGGAGCTCCGCCGAGAGGCGGGACTCGTCGCCGATTTCCGGCCACAGCTCGTACGCGAGCGCGCCGGCGAGGGTGCCGTCGGGCGCGATCGCGACGAGGAAGCGGTCGAGATGCGCTAGCACGTTCGAGAGCGACCGCACGATCAGCAGCGACGAATGCTCCTTGATGAGCGCGCACACGGCGCGCGCGTCGGCGGCCGATGCCTGCCGAATCGTCACCGCGGCGGCCGCGCCGCCGGACCGCGGCGCC
>JAFUXX010000027.1 GCA_017476965.1 Kiritimatiellia bacterium
CCGCGCCGCAGATCCTCGTCGAAGCGTCGTCCGTGCGCTTCAAGCCGTTTTCGCGCGCCGACGCCGAGGCGTACTTCGAGCTCGCGAACCCGCTCGACCGGGCGGGTTCGTACGACATCGACACCTACGGCGACAGGCTCGTCGCCTCGATAACGGGCTCGTACACCAACGTGATGGGGCTGCCAGCCGAGGCCGTCGCACCGTGGCTCGCCGCGCATTCCGCGGGCCTCTCCGCCCTGCCGCCCCGCGACGCCGGGGAATTCTTGCGCGGCGCACGGCGGTTCGGGTAGAATCCGGTCCGTGAAACGCGAATCCACCGGAAAACAAGCGCCGTCAGCGCCGCGGCGCGACCTGCCCGACTTCAAGTCCGACCCCGCGCTCGCGCCGTACCTTCCGGCGGTCGAGCGGCGGGAAGTGCGCGCCGCGGCGCTGCGCAAGCGCCTGGCGTCGCTTTCCGCGGACGGCACGCTCGCCGGTTTCGCCTCCGGCCACGAGTGGTACGGGCTGCACCGCACCGCGGGCGGCTCGACGGTGTTCCGCGAGCGCGCCCCGAACGCGACGGCCATGTGGCTCGTCGGAGACTTTTCGGGGTGGAAGCGCCTGCCGCGGTACCAGGCGCGGCGCGACCCGGCGACCGGCGACTGGGAAGTCGCGGACATCCCGGCGGGCGAAATCCGCCACGGGATGCACTACGCGCTCCACGTCGAATGGCCCGGCGGCGGCGGAACCAGGGTGCCGTCGTTCGCGCGGCGCGTCGTGCAGGATCCGGACACGAAACTGTTTTCCGCGCAGGTCTGGGACCCGCCGCGGCCCTACCGCTGGCGCCACCCGGACTGGAAGGTGCCGGACCGCGACCCGCTCGTCTACGAAGCGCACGTCGGCATGGCGCAGGAAAAGCCCGCTGTCGGCACGTGGGAGGAGTTCAGGCGCGAAACGCTGCCGCGCGTCGCGCGCGCCGGATACAACACGCTCCAGCTCATGGCCGTCGCGGAGCATCCGTACTACGGCTCGTTCGGCTACCAGGTTTCGAGCTTCTTCGCGCCGTCGTCGAGGTTCGGCACCCCGGAAGAGCTCATGGCGCTCGTGGACGACGCCCACGACCGCGGCATCGCCGTGGTGATGGACCTCGTCCACTCCCACTCCGTGCGCAACGAAGCCGAGGGCCTCGCGGAATTCGACGGCACGCGCGGCGGCCTGTACTTCCACGACTGGCGGCCGCTGCCCGGCGGCCGGTCCGAGGGCCGCGGCCGCCATCCGGTCTGGGACTCCGTGCTGTTCGACTACGGGCGCGATGCGACGCTGCACTACCTGCTCTCCAACGTCCGCTACTGGCTGGACGCGTTCAAGTTCGACGGCTTCCGCTTCGACGGCGTGACGTCGATGCTGTACCTGCACCACGGCATCGGCGTGGATTTCACGGGCTACCCGCAGTACTTCGGGCCGGACGTGGACGAGGACGCCCTCGCCTACCTCGCGCTCGCAAACACCTTGGTGCACGAGCTGCGCCCGGACGCCGTCACGATCGCCGAAGACGTGAGCGGGATGCCCGGCCTCGCGGCGCCGGTGCGCGACGGCGGGGCGGGCTTCGACTACCGCATGGCGATGGGCGTCACGGAAGCGTGGGGCGACCTGCTGCGCAACGTGAAGGACGAAAACTGGGGCATGGGCTGGCTGCTCTGGCGCCTTTCGGACAAACGCGCCGACGAACGGGTCGTCTCGTACTTCGAGTGCCACGACCAGGCGCTCGTCGGCGGCAAGACGATGTTCTTCGAAATGGCCGGGGCCGACGTCTACGACGCCATGCACCGCGGCACGCTGTCCCCGGCCGTCCGGCGCGCCGTGCCGCTGCACGAAATCGCCCGCCTCGCCACGATGGCCGCCGCGGGCGGCGGCTACCTCTGCTTCATGGGCAACGAATTCGGCCACCCCGAGTGGATCGACTTCCCCCGCGAAGGGAACGGCTGGAGCTTCGACAAGGCGCGCCGCCGCTGGAGCCTGCGCGACGACCCGCGGCTGCTTTTCGGCCCGCTCGCGGAGTTCGACCGCAAGGCCGTCGCGATCTTCGCGCGCCGCCCGCGCCTGCTGCGGACTCCCCTCAAGCGCCTCGTGGAGGACGACCTCGGCAAGGTGCTCGCGTTCGCCCGCGGCGACGTGTTCTTCGCGTTCAACTTCCACCCGGCGGAAACGCACGGCGCGTACGCGCTCGCCGTGCCGCCCGGGCGTTACAAGGTGCTGCTCGATTCCTCCGCCGAAGCGTTCGGCGGGCCGGGCGGCGAGTTGCGCACGGGCCGCGTGCTGCGTCCCGAGCCGGTGCGCCGCGGCCGCGAGGAAGTGCCGACGCTTTTCCTGCGCCTGCCGCCGCGCTCGGCCGTGGTCCTGGAGCGCATCCGCTGATTTTCCACTCCCACGGCGTTTTCCCGATGGATCTGCAGAAACTACTCAACCCGGAACAGTTCGAAGCCGCGACGGCGCCGGACGGCCCCCTGCTCGTGCTGGCGGCAGCCGGCACCGGCAAGACGCGCACGCTCGTGTACCGGGTGGTCCACCTCCTTTCGCGCGGCGTCCCGCCGGACGGCATCCTCCTGCTCACGTTCACGAACCGCGCGGCCCGCGAAATGCTGCAACGCGCCGGCGAAGCCGCGGCCGGCCGCACCGAGGGGATGTGGGGCGGCACGTTCCACCACGTCGCGAACAGGATGCTGCGCACGTGGGCGCCGTCGATCGGCTATCCGCGCGATTTCGCGATCCTCGACTCCGAGGACCAGCGTTCCCTCATGGGCCGCGCGATCAAGGAACTCGGCTTCAAGCCGAAGGAGTTCGCGAAGAAGGAGCTCGTGCTCTCGCTGCTCTCCGGCGCCGTGAACCGCGGCGTGCCGCCCGAGGAATGGCTGGAGCACAAGGCCGGATCCTTCGACACGGTCCCGGAGGACCTCCTGCGCTGCATGCGCGAATACACGAAGCGCAAGCGCGATCTCGGGGCGATGGACTTCGACGACCTGCTCGTGAACGCCGTGCGGCTCATGCGCGAAAACGACCGCGCCCGCGAAATCTTCCAGGAGCGCTTCCGGCACGTCCTCGTGGACGAATACCAGGACGTCAACAGGCTCCAGAACGAATTCGTGGACATCGTTTCGGCCAAACACCGCAACCTCACCGCGGTCGGCGACGACTTCCAGTGCATCTACTCCTGGCGAGGGTCGGACTACCGCAACATCATGGAATTTCCGGTGCGCCACCCCGGCACGCGGATTGTCAAGCTGTAGCGCAAATACCGTTCGCGCGCCACGATCCTCGACCTGGCCAACGCCATCATTTCGCACAACCCCGACCAGTTCGCCAAGACGCTCCGCCCGACGCGCGACGCGGCCGCCGCCGCGAAGCCGCGGCTCGACGTGACGGCCGACGGCCACGACCAGGGGCGCGAAGTGGTCCGCCGCATCGAGGACCTGCGCCGCGAAGGCTTCGGCCTCGGCGACATCGCGATCCTCTACCGCTCGCACTTCAACGCCGTCGAAACCCAGCTCGCGCTCGCCCGCGCGGGCGTCCCCTACCGCATCACGTCGGGCACGGGCTTCTACGAACAGGCTCACGTGAAGGACGTCGTGTCACTCGTCCGCATGGCGGAAACTCCCGCCGACGGTCTCGCCTTCTCGCGCGTGATGCAGCTGCTGCCCGCCGTGGGGCCCGCGACGGCCGAGCGCATTTTCGAAAAAATCGGCGGTTCGTTCGACGTTTCGAGCGAAGAGTCGCGCCGGGCGCTCCTCGGCGCGCTCCCCGCCAAGGCGCGCGCCGCGTGGGCGCAGGTGGACGCCGCGCTCGCCGACTGGAAGAGCCGCCCGTTCCCGAAAAACGTCGAATTCGCGGTGGAGACGTTCCTCGACGCCGCGTACCGCGAGCAACTGCGCCGCCAGTACGAGAACGCCGACGAGCGCGAGGAGGACGTCCGGCAGCTGCTTTCGGACATCGCTTCGCGCGACTCCGCCGCGGATTTCCTGCGCGACGTGGCGCTTCTCACCAATCTCGACCGCGAAATCGCGGCTTCCGCCGGCAACGGCCCGGCCGTGTTGCTTTCGACCGTGCACCAGGCCAAGGGGCTCGAATGGCCGGTCGTGCTGCTGCTCTGGACCGTGGAAGGCATTTTCCCTTCGTCCCGATCGCTCGACGAAGAGGGCCGCGACGACGAGGAGCGCCGGCTTTTCTACGTCGCCGTCACGCGCGCGAAGGACAGGCTGTACATGTTCCAGCCCACGATGCGCAGGACGCAGGACGGCTCCTCGTTCCCGTGCGAACGCTCGCGCTTCCTGCGCGAAGTCCCGGCGGAACTGTACGAGGAGGGCGAGAGCGACGAAATGGGCGAACGCCACGCGCGGGCGCAGTCCGGCCGCCTCGGCTGGGACGGCGGCGGATGGTCGCGCGACGGCGGCTGGGGGCGCTCGCTCCCGGGCCTGCACGACTGGAGTTTCTGACCGGGAGCGGTGCGCATGGAAAAGTTCTCCGCCCCGCTTTCCCCGGCCGACCTCGCGCGGCTCGGCGAAGTGTTCCGCGCCGGCGGAATCGTCCTCGTCCCGACGGACACCGTCTACGGCGTCGCCGCGGAATCCGGCCGCGCCGACGCCCTTGCGCGCATAGTCGCGGCGGAGGGACGCGACCCGTCCAAGCCCTGCCAGCTCCTGGCGGAAAACGCCGAGGCCGCCAAGCGCGCGGGAATCACCTTCCCGCCAGCCGCCGCGGCCGTCGCCGCGCGGTTCTGGCCCGGGCCGCTCACGCTCGTATTGGACCTGCCTGGCGGCGGCACGGAAGGCGTGCGCGTGCCGGACAGCGCCGCC
>JAFUXX010000269.1 GCA_017476965.1 Kiritimatiellia bacterium
GCTCGCGGCGGCTTCGCCCAGGCCGATGAAGTGGGTCGGCGGGCGGCAGAACGCGTTCTGGTTCGAGACGGACGGCGAAAGCGCGCTTGCCGCCCTGCGCCGCGTCGGGCGCGAAATCCGCACCTGGGCGGAAGGGGAAGGAACTCTCTTCACGCAGGAAGCGTACCTCGTCGTCGAATCGGGCCTGGACGCCGAACCGGGCCTCGAAATGGGCCCCTTCAGCCTGTTCCCGGATTTGACGGACGACGAAGCGCGCCGCCGCCGCGTCCACAACGTGGAAACGCTCGAAAGCGCGATCCGCTCCACCCCGGCGCGCATCGCCGCCGTGGGCGGGTACTCCTTCGCGATTTCGTGCCCCTCGACCGACCCCCTGCCGGAAGATTCCGCCGAACGGCTCCATGCCGCCGTCCGCGAAAAATTCCCGGTCCACCGCAGCGGCGAAGTGCGCTTCGGCCAGCAGGGCACCCCCCTCGACGTCCGCGTCCGCTGACTCCGCCTTTTTCCGGGCCAACTTTTTCTTGACGCTCCGGCGGCGGTTGCCTAGAATCCGGGAACCATGCCAACGATACCCGAAAGCGGCGTCGCCGCTTCCCAAGCCGAGGCGTCCGGCGCCGGTCCGGAGGTCGACGGCGCCGTTTCGTTCACGGGCGACGATCCGCCGCCGCCCCCGCCAGTGGCGCGCCGCGCGGACTGGATAATCGCCGGGATTTTTTCGTTCGTATTCCTTCTCGTCTATCTCGGCACGTCGTCCTCCTGGGCGTTCCCCGGCGCGTCGGCGGACCTGATGTGCCAGATCCTCGGGGCCGTGCCTCCGGCCTTTCCGGCCAACCAGGCGCTGATCGCGTTCCACCGCTTCTTCGCCATGTTCGGCGGCGCGCGCGGCGCCACTTTCGCCGCGACGCTCGTTTCCGCGCTCACGCTCGGCGCGACGTACCTTTTCGTCAAGGCCCTGTTCGGCTTTCTCATGGACAGGACGTACGTCGAAGACTCCGTCGCGAACGGCCGCTGGCATGCGGACAACGCGCCGCGCATCGGCGCCGCCGCGGCCACGCTCGCGCTCGCGCTCTGCCCGCCGTACTGGCTGGCATCCACCCGCGTGAACGCGTGGACGTTCGGCCTGTTTTTCCTTGTCCTCTCCGCGTGGCTCCTGGTCAGGTTCCTCGCGGAGGACCGCCTCGGCCCGCTGTGGGTCTTCGCCGCGGTCTACGGCGCGCTGTGCACGCAGTACCTCGCCGCGATCCAGTTCTTCCCGGCGTTTCTCGCGGCGTTCGCCTTCGGCGCCCTGGCGACCGACCGCAACAAGTGGCTCGTCGTCGCGGTGCCGGCCGCGATTTTCGCCGCGGCCGTCGGGTTCTGCTCGTGGCTCTGCGTCGAAGCGTATTCCGGCGGCCCCGGCTACGAGCTCATGGAGTACAAGGGCAAGGTCTGGGTCGTCGCCAATTTCATGAAGCCGCTGCTCGTCGGCGCCGCGCAGCAGATGGTGCAGGTCCACTGGCTCATCCTCGGCGGCATGACGGTGCTGCCGTTCTTCGCGTGGGTGCTCGTGGGCCGCTTCTGCCTCGCCGGGCCGGACCTGCGCCCGCCGATGTGGATCATGAACGCGGCGATCCTCGTCTCCGCGCTGCTCGTGCTCTTCGGTTCCCGCTACTCGCCGTGGGGGCTATTCGGGTTCCGCGCCGAACAGGTCCTCGTGCACGTGCTGGCCGCTTCCTCCTTCGCGTACTGCGTCCTGGCCGCGTGGCTCCAGCTGCTCTTCGCGATGGGCTCCCGCCGCGATCCGCCGCAGCCGGCCGCGGTGCACCAGGCGGGCTTCGCGCTGCGCGTCCTGGTGCTCGCCCTCGCCGCCGCGGCCGTGGTCCACGTCGGGCGCTTCGGCCGCACGGAGGCGGACTCCTCCGCCACGCAGTTCCTGCGCACGTACGTGGACGAAGTGCTGGACGGCATGGCCGGGCGCGACATGCTCGTGACGGACTCGCTCTTCGGCGCTATGTACAGGCTCCGCTCGCGCGAGCGCGGGCTGTCGTTCGAGATTTTCGACATATTCGACGCCGAGGGCACGCCCGAGCGCCGCCTCTTCCGCCGCTCCGTCAAGAACGCCGCGCTGCGCAACGCGCTCGACATCGGCCCGTTCCAGTTCCTCCAGGAGTTCATCGGCCACGACCAGACCGCAGGCGAGCACGTCGCGCTCACGTGGTTCCCCGACCTGTGGAACCTCGGCGACTGGCGCGTGTTCCCGCGCGGCCTGCTGTTCCTCGGCGCGCCCGGATCCGCCCCCGTCTCCAACCCGCTCGGCGAAAGTTCCGCCGATCCGCTCGGCGACGACCTCGCGAAATTCCGCGGGATCGAGGCGCGCCTGCTGCCGGAGCTGGACACCGCCGGCCTATCCGGCAACAAGGAGACCGTCCTGCTCGCCAAGGCCGTGCGCCGCCGCCTGTCGTTCGTCGGCAACGACCTCGCGTACTACCTCGAAACCGCGGACCGCAAGGAGGACGCCCTCGCCCTCTACCGCGAAGTCCACGCGTTCGATCCCGAGAACATGTCCTGCACGCTGAACCTCTTCACCGCGTGCGGCGCGGCGGGGCTCAAGGAGGAGCAGGCCGCGGTCCGCGCGGAGCTGGAGGCCTTCCGCGCCAAGACGCGCCGCCCGCTCCAGATCTGGGAGCTTTCGCGCTCGCAGGGCTACGTCTCCGCGCCGGAGGCGTTCGCGACGCTCGGATGGTCCTGGGCCATGACCGGCCAGACCGCCCTCGCGATGGGCACGCTGGGCTCCGCGCTGCGCGACGCCGATTCCGGCCAGCGCGCGCCGCTTCTGCGCGTGATGGCGTCGATCCACGCCCGCCGCGGCGATACGGAGCGCTCGGAGGAGTTCTGGATGCAGGCGCTGGAAGCCGACCCGAACGACCGCTCCGCGCTCTTCGGCCTGCTCGCCGCCCGCCTTTCGCGCGGCGAAACCGGAGGCTGCCGCGAGCTCATCGACAGGCTGGCGGAGTCCGGCATGGACCCGGCGCGCCTGCTCGTGCCGCGCATCCAGCTGCTCACCGCGGAGGGCGACGAAGCCGGCGCCCGCACGATCGCCGAGATGCGCCTGCGCGAAACGCCCAACGACCCGGACGCCCTGTTCGCGCTGTTCACCGCCGACATGGCGGCGTACGGCACCGCGCCTTCGGACATGCGCCCCGAAATCCTCGCCCGCCTGGAGGACTGGGCTGCGCGCCTCCGCGACAACCCCGCTTCCCGCACCCTGCAGGGCGCGGTCGCCACGGGCGAGCTGCGCACCTCGCAGCGCGACTGGGCCGGCGCGCGCGACGAGTTCGAAATCGCGAACAAGTCCTCGCCGAACCAGCGCGACATCGTCGACCGCCTGCTCCACCTCGACTACCTGCTGCTCGACACCGCGAAGGCCCGCCTCCACGCGACCGACCTGCTCGAAATCGACCCCGACCACGGTTTCGCCAACTACGTGCTCGGCTCACTCGCGCTTTCGGCCGGCAACTTCGATTCGGCCATCGCGTTCCTCGAACGCTCCGCTTCCAACTGGGACAGCCCGCTCCCGCTCGGCGACCTGGCGTGGGCGCGCCACCGCGTCGGCGACGAACATGGCGCGATCCGCCTCGCGGACGAAGCGCTCGCCATGAAGCCCGACCTCTACCAGGCGATCGACACGCGCGGCCTGGCGCTGCTCGCCCTCGGCCGCAACGACGAGGCGGTGGAGGAGTTCGAAAAGGCCATCGCGATCAAGCCGGACCACCCGGTCGTGCACCTGCACCTCGCGCGAGCCCGCCTCGCGGTCGGCCAGCGCGACGCCGCGCTCGAAACGCTTTCCGCCGCGGAGGATCTCGAATCTACGTTCCGCGGCGCCGACCTCGATTTCTACAACGAACTGCGCTCCGAACTGCGCGGTTCCGCGCCGCAATGACACAAGATCCCGCAACCGGGTCCGCAGAGCCCGGACCCCCCGCCGCGGCGCCGGGGCGCCGCGCACGCGCCCTCTGCCTCTGCTCCGGCGGGCTCGATTCGCTCCTCTGCCTGTGCGTCCTGCGCGACCAGGGCGTCGAGGCGGAGGCCGTTTCGTTCGTCTCCCCCTTCTACGCCGATCCCGCGCCCACGGCCCGCACCTGCGCCGAGCTCGGGTTCAAGTTCCGGACCGTCGATTTCACCGACGACATACTCGCGCTGCTTCGCGACCCGCCCTCGGGTTTCGGCTCGTGCCTCAACCCCTGCATCGACTGCCACGCGAGGATGATCGCGCGCGCGTTCGCCATCGCGCAGGAAGAGGGATACGATTTCGTGGCCACGGGCGAAGTGCTCGGGCAGCGCCCGATGTCGCAGCAGCGCGGCCCGATGAACCGCGTCCGCAACCTCTCCGGCGCCGGCGACCGCCTCCTGCGCCCGCTCTCGGCCAAGCTCATGGAGCCGACCGCGCCCGAGAAGGAGGGCCTCCTCGACCGCGAGCGCCTCCTCGCCCTCCAGGGGCGCAACCGCAAACCGCAGATGGAGCTCGCGAAGAAGTACGGCATCCGCCACTACCCGTCGCCGGCCGGCGGCTGCAAACTCACGGAGCCGAACTACTGCCGCCGCCTCAAGGACCTCATGGACCACGAGGGCCTCGGCGACGCCCGCCTGCTCCAGGCGTGCAACCACGGGCGCCACTTCCGGTTCCCGGGAGGCACGCTCGTCGTGCTCGGCCGCGACAAGGCGGACAACGAGTTCCTCCGTACCGCGCTGCGCGGCGGCGACGCCACGTTCCGCCCCGTCAACGTGCCCGGGCCGACCGCGCTCGCCGTGCGTCCCGCGGCGGACGACGTCCCGGCGGTCCGCCGCCTCGTCGCCGCGTATTCCGACACCAAGGGCGTGGACGAAGTCGCGGTGCGCGAGCTTTTCGCGGCGTCCAAACCGGCCGAATCGCGCGTGCCGCCCTCTTCGCGCGACGAGTTCGCCCCATACCTTCTTTAGCGTCGCGCCA
>JAFUXX010000270.1 GCA_017476965.1 Kiritimatiellia bacterium
CGTGCATCGGCGCGTACATGCTCGACGCGCGCTCCGGCGCGATTTTCGCGGTCCGCTCGCCGCACACCGTCCTCGCCACGGGCGGCGCCGGCAAGGTGTACCTCTACACGTGCAACCCCGACGTGGCGACCGCGGGCGGCATCGCGATGGCGTGGCGCGCCGGCGCGGACATCAGGAACATGGAGTTCTTCCAGTTCCACCCGACGTGCCTTTACCACCCCGAGGCCAAGAGCTTCCTCGTGTCCGAAGCCGTGCGCGGCGAAGGCGCGAAGCTGGTGGACGCCTCGGGCGCCACGTTCATGGAGCGCTACGACAGGCGCGGCTCGCTCGCGCCGCGCGACATCGTGGCCCGCGCGATCGACCACGAGATGAAGACGCGCGGCCTGCCGTGCATGTACCTCGACATCCGGCACAAGGGCGAGGAGTTCCTGCGCGGCCGCTTCCCCAACATCTACGCGGAGCTCCGCAAGTGGGGCGTGGACATGGCGCGCGACCTCGTGCCCGTCGTCCCCGCCGCGCACTACTGCTGCGGCGGCGTGGCGGCCACGGTGGAGGGGCGCACGAACGTCCGCGGCCTGTACGCAGTCGGCGAAACCGCGAACACCGGGCTCCACGGCGCGAACCGCCTCGCGTCCAATTCGCTGCTCGAAGCCGCCGTCTGCGGCGCGAAATGCGCGGAGTGGATACTCGCGAACAGGAACGAGGGCGGTCCGGCGTCCGCCTCCATCCCGCCGTGGGACCCGGGCCCGGCCGTGCCGAGCGACGAACTCGTCGTGGTGAACCACAACTGGGACGAAGTCCGCACGTGCATGTGGGACTACGTGGGCATCGTCCGTTCCGACAAGCGCCTGGAGCGCGCGCTTCGCCGCATCGAAAACCTGCGCCGCGAGATCCGCCAGTACTACTTCGACTACTTCGTCACGTCGGACGTGCTGGAGCTGCGCAACATCGCGGACGCCGCCTGGCTCATCGTCCGCTCCGCCCTCGCCCGCCGCGAAAGCCGCGGCCTGCATTTCTCCCTCGACTGCCCCGACCGCCTCCCCGAGGCGCGGGACACGGTGATTTCCAATCCGTTCGGCCCCGGCCGGCGACCCTAGCAAAAGCAAATGGAAACCGTTCTCTCCGATCCAGGCCCCGCCTGCGAAGGCGCCAGGCTCTACCGCATCCCCGGCCCCGGCGCCGTGGAAACGTGGGTGGCCACGACGCCCGGCACACGCCTGATCTGCAACGACCCCGCGGTGGCGGGCGTGCGCTACACGTCGCTCCTGCGCGAATCGTGCGCCTCGATCCTCCGCGCGCTCTCGACCGACGCGGCGGAGACGGACGCCGTGGTCGTGAACATCCTGCGCGGCGGACTCAATTTCGGCCTGCGCGAGGCGTGCGCCGAAGCGTTCGGCTGGAACGCCCACACCACTTGCTTCATGAGCGCCCAGCGCGCCCGCGACGAGCGCGACCCCGAGGCGTGGCACATCACCGAAAACGCGTACCGCAAGCTCTACCTGCCGGAGCGCGTCACGTTTTTCGTGGGCGACGTGGTCGCCACGGGCACGAGCCTGCGCTACGGGCTGCAGGAGCTCGTGAAAACCGCGTCCGAGCGCAAGGCCGACGTCCGCGGCATAGTGTTCTTCACGTTCGGCGGACCCGTCGCCCGCGCGATCCTGGAGGAGGTGGACGCCTCCTGCCGCGCGCTCTTCCCCAACTACGGCCGCACCACGCTCGTCTACCTCGAAGGCTGCTTCGCCGTCGCCGCGCCGGACACCCCGCTGCACGTGCGCCTCACCGGCACGGACCTGCTGCGCCTCGGCTCGGTCATGGCGCCGGATTTCGTCGAGTCGCAGTACGAGTCCCCCTCCTACCCCATCGAGCGCTGCACGATCTACGACGCCGGTTCGCGCGCGTTCTGGCTCTTCGAGTACGTCGCGGACGTGATCGGCTACTGGCGGCAGAACCTCCAGTTCGCCAACCACGGCATGACGTTCGCGGAGCTGCTCGCCGAGCGCTTCCCGTCGCTCGACCCCGCCCGCTTCGGCGACGTGGACCTCAAGGCGCTTTCGCTCGAACGCATCGAAAAAATGGAGTCTCTCCTGCGCGGCCCGCAGTCCGGACAATGAAAAACGCACCAGACACCGACGCCTCCGAAAGCGCCGCGCCCGGCTCCGAGGCGGCCGCCCCTCCGCGCACGCTCCGCATAGGAGTGTGGGCGCGCCAGCAGCAGAAGTGGGGGCGCGACCTCATCGCCGGCGTGTTCCGCTACACGAGCGGCCACGCCCCGTGCGAAATCCAGTTCCTGCAGCTGCACCCGGGCGGGTGGGACGGCTCGTTCTTCCGCCACTGGAAGCCCGACGGCCTCATCCTCGGCTGCGAGCTGCCGCCGTGGCTCTCCTCGCCCCGCCGCATCGACAGGCCCGTCGTTCTCGTGAACGTCCGCGCCACGCAGGTCAACGCGCCAGTCGTGGCCGAGCTCTGGATCGACGAGCGCGCCATCGCGCGCGGCGTGGCGGAGCAGTTCCTGCGCCGCTCGCTCCCCAATTTCGCGTACGTCGGCGAACCCGAGCCCAACCCGGAAAACGGCTTCTCCGAGCTGCGCCGCCAGTTCTTCGAGGGGCGCCTGCGCGAGAGCGGCCGGACGTGCGAAGTGTTCCGCGCGCCGCCCGAAATCGGCGCCGACTGGGGGCTGGAGGAGCCCGAGCTCGCGAAGTGGCTCTCGGAGCTGCCCAAGCCGTGCGGGCTCATGACCTGCTCCGACAAGCGCGGCAAGGCCGTGCTCGACGCCTGCCGCGTGGCCGGCGTCCGCGTGCCCGAGCAGATCAGCGTGATAAGCGTGGACAACGACCCGGTCTTCTGCGAAACCGCGATGCCGCCGCTTTCGAGCGTGGAGCCCGACAGCGAGGCCGCGGGCTACCGCGCGGCGGAGCTGCTCTGCCGCGCGCTCGCCAGCGGCGAAGTGCCGGAGAAGCGCACCGCGGAGACCTACGCCACCAAGGCGTTCGTCGAGCGCGCGAGTTCGCAGGACTACAAGGGCGCGGCCCGCCTCGTCGCCGCCGCGCGCGACTACATCCGCCGCAACGCCTGCGCGGGAATCCGCACGGCGGACGTCGCCCGCGCGCTCAAGGTCTCGGTCCGCCTGCTCCACCTGCGCTTTTCCGAGGTCGGCGACACCACGGTCCACGGCGAGATCGAACGTGTCCGCCTCGACCGCGTCCGCGAGCTGCTGCGCACGACGCGCCTCCCGATCGGCGAAATCGGCACCTCCTGCGGTTTCGCTTCCGAAGCGAATCTCAAAGTCCTCTTCAAGCGGCGCTTCGGCTGCACGATGCGCGACTGGCGCCGCGGCGGGGAACAATCCTGAAAACACGGAACCAACGACGCGAACATGAAAAAGACGATCCATCCGACACTCCGCGCCGCGGCCGCCGCGGTTTTCGCCGCTTCGGCGGTTTTCGCCCTCCGCGCCGAAAACGCCGGCCCGTCCGTCTCCCCGGCCGACGGCTGCGAACGGCTCGAAGAAAACCCCGCCTGCGGCCCCGCCGGCGGCAACTGGACGGTCCTGCGGCGCGGCTCCCCCACCCCGCCCGCCAACCCGTCGCGGTTCTTCTCCAAGCTCTGGGACCTCTCGCAGTTTTCCGGCGGCAACAACCTCGAAAAAAAGAGCCCCAGGCCCGGGCGCATGGGCGGCGAGGACGTCCCGCTCGACGAATTCGCGCTCGGCACCATCCGCCAGTCGCTCTCCAACGCCCGCGCCAACGGCGCGCAGGGAATACTGCGCTTCGGCTACGCGTGGGACGACACCATCGGCTCCGAACCCTCCGATCCCGCGATGATCCGCAAGCACATCGCGCAGATCGCCGAAGTGCTCCGCGAGTTCCCCGACGTCGTCTACGCTGTCGAGGGCGGAATGTTCGGCCCGTGGGGCGAAATGAACTACTCCGGATACTGCAGGCCGGACCGCTGCGTGCCGATCATCGAGGCGTGGCTCCGGGAGCTGCCGCCCAGCATGCCGCTGCTCGTCCGCAGCCCCTGCTACCTCATCTGGCACGCCGGAACCGACTCCAAGACGTTCGACGCGGCGGTGCGCGAGGGGCGCCTTGACTGGCCCGGCGCCGACCGCCTCGGCATGTACAACGACGGGTACCTCGGCTCGATGGGCGACTTCGGCACCTGGCACGACTCCCCGCCGCCGTCCTCCGGCCTCACCCGCGAAATGGGCGTGCGCTGGCTCGAAACGCGCAAGGGCGGCATCCCGTACGGCGGCGAGTTCGCCTACTGCAACCTGCAGTGGGTCACCAACCCCGGCCCGGTCGGCAACCCGAAGCTGAACCTCGTGCAGGAGTGGTACCGCACGCACCTCACCTACCTGCGCGATTTCTCCGAAGGCCAGTCCATCGGCCACCTGCTCTCGACGATCGCGCTCACGCCCGACCTCGCCCGCTTCCCCGGCGCCCCGTCGCTCGAGGAGTGGATCGGCCGCGACCTCAAGGAGTTCGTCCGCACGCACCTCGGCTACCGCTACGTGATGCGCGGCGTCCGGTTCCCCGCTTCGGTTCCCGCCGGCCTGCCGTTCCGGCTCGGCCTCGACGTCGAAAACACCGGCTTCAACCAGTCGCACTGGCCCACCCGCGCGGAAATCGTCTTCGTCCCGCGCGACGGCGCTTCCGAGGTCCGCGTGCCCGTCGCGCTCGACCTTTCGACGCTCGAAGGCGCCGCCTCCGGCACCTTCTCCGCCGAGGCCGCGGTGCCTGACTCGCTGCGCGGCCGCGAGGCCGACGTGTACCTCGACCTGCGCCTCGCCCTGCCACGCCCCGAAGGCGTCGTCGCCGAGGATCCGCGCATCCGCTTCGCCAACGAGGGCGTCTGGGACGCGACCCGCCGCGCCTGCCGCCTCGGCTGGACCGTTTTCGAATGAGCGGCAAAAAACGCTTCGCGCTGATCGGGCACCCGCTCGGCCACAGCCTCTCCCCCGAGATCCACGCGGCTCTCATGGAGGAGGCCGGGATCGACGGCTCTTACGAGCTGGTCGACGTCGAGCCGGAAAAACTGCCCGCCGAGCTGCCGTCGATCCTGCGCTCGTTCGACGGCTTCAACGCCACGATTCCCCACAAGAAGGCGGTGATGCCCTTCCTCGAAGGGCTCTCGCCCGCCGCGCAAAGGTGCGGTGCCGTGAACACCGTGTTCCGCAACCGCGGGTTCAACACCGACGCCGCCGCGTTCCGCGCTTCCGGGCTGCCGTTCGCCGGCGCCCGCGCGGTCCTGATCGGCACGGGCGGGGTCGCGGCGACGATGGCCGCGGAAACG
>JAFUXX010000271.1 GCA_017476965.1 Kiritimatiellia bacterium
AACCCAGTGGGCGTCCGTCCTCGCCGCCTACGAGACGCTCGGCTTCCGCGCCGAAACCGTCGAGCGGCGCGGCGAATGGACTTCCGGCCTGCTGCGGAGGAACGCGCAATGAAAAAACTTCTTCGCAAAGCCGCGACGTTCGCGGCGTGCGGCTTCGGGCTCGGCTACAGCCCCGTCGCTCCCGGCACCGTCGGGTCGCTGCTCGGGTGCCTGATCGTCTGGGGCTTCACCGCCGCGAAACTATCCGTGCCGGCGCAGATCGCGGCGTGCGCCGCGATGACGGTCTTCTCCGTGCCGCTCGCCGGGATCGCAGAGCGCGAAATCGGACGCAAGGACCCCGGATCCGTCGTCTGCGACGAATACCTGACGTTCCCGATCTGCATGATCGGGCTGCTCGACAAGTGGCAGGACCGCGTCTGGCTCATGCCGGCCTGCTTCGTCGTCGCGCGCGTTCTCGACATCTGGAAGCCGCAGCCCGCGCGCCGGCTCCAGGCGCTGCCCGGCGGACTGGGCATAACGATCGACGACTTCGTCACCACCTGCGAAGCGCTCGCCGCGGACTGGGCCCTGTACCTCGCGGCCGTGCGCCTCGGATTCTGAAAACACCGCACAAACCAACGGCAAACATGAAAATCCTCGTCATCGGCAATGGCGGCCGCGAACACGCCATCGTCTGGAAGCTCCTCCGCGACGATCCCGCCGCCGAAGTGTTCTGCGCCCCCGGCAACGCCGGCACGGCCGAACGCGCCGTCAACGTGGCGGTCGCCGCCTCCGACGTGGACGGCATCGTCGCCTGGGCCCGCGAAAACAAGCCGGACTTCACCGTCGTCGGCCCGGAAGTGCCGCTCTGCCTCGGCGTGGTGGACGCCCTCGAAGCCGCGGGCTTCCCCGCCTTCGGGCCCTGCAAGGCCGCCGCGCGCCTCGAAGGCAGCAAGGCGTTCGCCAAGGAAGTCATGGCCGCGGCCCAGGTCCCCACCGCCGGCGCCGAAGTGGTGCGCGACGAAGCCGCCGCCCGCGCCGCGATCGCGAAGTTCGGCATCCCCGTCGTGTTGAAAGCCGACGGCCTCGCCGCCGGCAAGGGCGTGATGGTCTGCA
This sequence comes from Kiritimatiellia bacterium, assembly GCA_017476965.1. Classification (GTDB taxonomy): domain Bacteria; phylum Verrucomicrobiota; class Kiritimatiellia; order RFP12; family UBA3636; genus UBA3636. The sequence goes on from JAFUXX010000271.1 coordinate 1,096, forward strand.
TGGACGAAAAGGACGTCGAAAGCGCGCTCGTCGACCTCTTCGGCGGCAAGTTCGGCGCGGCGGCGGGCGAAGTGCTCGTCGAGGAGTTCCTCGACGGCGAAGAGGCGTCCGTCCTCGCGTTCGTCGACGGCAAGACCGTCGTCCCGCTCGCTTCCGCGCAGGACCACAAGCGCCTCCTCGACGGCGACAAGGGCCCCAACACCGGCGGCATGGGCGCGTATTCCCCCGCCCCGGTCATGACGGACGACATGATGGCCGTCGTGAAGGCGCAGGTGCTGCGTCCCGTCGTGGAGGAAATGGCGCGCCGCGGCGTTCCCTACAAGGGCGTGCTGTACGCCGGGCTCATGCTCACGAAAAGCGGCCCGAAGGTGCTCGAATTCAACTGCCGCTTCGGCGACCCCGAAACGCAGGCCATCCTGCCGCGCCTCGCGAGCCCGCTCCTCCCGGCGCTGCGCGCCTGCCGCGACGGCACGCTCGACTCCTGCCCCGTGGAGTGGGATCCGCGGCCCGCGGTCTGCGTGGTGATGGTCTCCGGCGGCTACCCGGAGAGCTACCCGAAGGGCAAGCCCGTCGAGGGCCTCGGCGAAGCGGCCGCGCTGCCGGACTCCGTCGTGTTCCACGCCGGAACCGCGAAGAAGGGCGGCATGGTAGTGACGGACGGCGGGCGCGTCTTCGGCGTGACCGCGCTCGGTGCGGACGTCAAGGAAGCGGTCGCCGCCGCGTACCGGGCCGTGGTGAAGGTGAAGTTCGACGGCGCGTTCTACCGCTCGGACATCGCCCACCGTTTCCAGGGGGCGGCCATCATGCACGGGGTGAGGACTTCGGTGGAAAGCCTCATGCGCTCTTTCCGGCAGAAGCCGCATTTCCTGCCGATGGCGGCGGAGGTCCCCTTCG
>JAFUXX010000272.1 GCA_017476965.1 Kiritimatiellia bacterium
GACGCCGCCGCGGCCGGCATCGCCGCCCGCCTCCGCGCCGCGCTCGGCCCCGGAAACTACGCTCTCGCCGTGTTCCCGCCCGCGACTTACAACAGGCTGCACGACAGGATGCACAACGTGAACCGCATCCTCGCCTGGGCCCACGCGCGGTGCATCGAGGAGCTGCGGCGCAAGCGGCCAGGCATGCGCTTCGCCATATCCGACCAGTTCGGCTCCGCGGACGCCGTCCGCCGCGCCATGCGCGCCGGCGGCGAGCCGCTCGAAATCCGCTCCCGCACGAAAGCGGAGTCGGATGTTGCGGTCGCGGCGGCGTCGCTCCTGGCGCGCGAAGCGTTTCTCGCGGGCCTGGCGGATCTTTCGCGCCGCTTTCCTCTCCGCGGCCTCCAAACGCTCCCCAAGGGCGCGACCCACGTGCGCGACGCCGCGGAAAAGCTTGTCCGCGCCTACGGCCCGCAGGTCCTTTCCGAAACCTGCAAGCTCCATTTCCGCACCACCGCCCAAATCCTCGCCGCCGCCGCCCCTCGCCCCTAGCTCCTCCCCGCTCCCCTGCGAGTTTTGCAGGCGCGGTCCCGTCCGCGCCATCCCCCTAGCGCCACTTTTCCATTCCCTTTTCGCGCGGGCCGTGGTATCCTCGACCGCGCAATGACGATGGTTCCGAGCCGCATCAGGGTCGTGTTCATGGGATCCGATTCCCTGTCCGTCCCCTACTTGGAAACGCTGGCCTCCTGCCCGATGGTGGAGGTGGCGCTCGTGGCCACGTCGCCCGATCGCGGGCGCGGGCGCGGGCTGAAAGTTTCCGCCGGCCCCGTGAAAGTCCGCGCCAACGAGCTCGGCATCGAGACCATCGCCCCGATCCACGTGAACGACGATGCCGTTCTCGCCGGCCTGCGCGGCGTCGGCGCCGACGTGTTCGTCGTGATGGCCTACGGCCAGTTTCTCGGGCCGGAGCTTCTGGCCATGCCGCCGCTCGGCTGCCTCAACATGCACGTGTCGCTCCTGCCGCGCTGGCGCGGCGCGGCGCCGATCCAGCGCGCGATTCTCGCGGGCGATTCCGAGACCGGCGTCTCCGCGATGCTCATGGACGCCGGCATGGACACCGGCGACGTGCTCGGCTCCGTCCGCGTCCCGATCGGCCCGCGCGACACTTCCCGCTCCGTCGCCGACGCCCTCGCCGGGCCCGGCTGCGCGCTCATGCTCCGCACGCTCCGCGACATGGCGCTCGGCACCGCGGTGCGCACGCCCCAGGACGGTTCCCTCGCCGTGAAGGCCCCGAAAATCAAGCGCGGCGAGGCCTCGCTCGATTTCACCCTCTCCGCCGCGGAAAACGAGCGCAAGGTCCGCGCGTTCTTCCCCAAGCCCGTCGCCGAAACTTTCCTGCCCGGCGTCGGCGGCCGCGGCCTGCGCCTCAAGGTGCTCGAAGCGGAGGTCGAAACGCTCCCGCACGGCATGGCGCTCGCCGTCGCCGGCACGTTGCTCGAGCTCGACCGCAAGCGCGGCCCGCTCGTCGCCGGCGGCAAGGGCAAGGCGCTGCGGCTCCTGCGCGTCCAGCCCGAGGGCCGCACAGCGGTTTCCGGCGCGGACTTTTCCAACGGCTGGCGTTCGCGCGTCCCGATCGGCATCCGCCTCGAAAAGGTGCCGGAGGTCTAGCGGTCGTGGAGCGCAGGGCGTCGGTTCTCGTCGTGGACGACGAGCGCAACACGCGCGAAGGCCTCGGCCGCGCGTTGCGCGGCCGTTACGACGTTGCGCTCGCCGAGAGCGCCGCGGCGGCGATCGCTTCGCTCGAAAGCCGCCCGGCGGACGTCATGCTCTCCGACGTGCGCATGCCCGGCGGCGACGGCGTTTCGCTCCTCAAGACCGTGCGCGAGCGCTTCCCCGGCACGATCTGCATCCTCCTCACCGCCTACGGCTCGGTGGAAACCGCCGTCGAGGCCATGAAGGCCGGCGCCCGCGACTTCCTCACCAAGCCCGTCAACCTCGACCAGCTCGACCTCGTGCTGGAGCGGGCCCTGCGCGCGCGCGATCTCGAAACCGAAAACGCCGAGCTTCGCAAGCGGCTCGACGACAAGTACGGCCTCCGCGGCATGGTGGGCTCTTCGCCTGCGATGGAGCGGCTTTTCGACGAGATCCGCCAGGTCGCCCCGACGCGCGCCACGGTCCTCGTGGAAGGCGCGAGCGGCACGGGCAAGGAGCTCGTCGCGCGGGCCCTGCACGACCTTTCGCCGCGCGCTTCCGGCCCGTTCGTGGCGGTGCATTGCGCGGCGCTTCCGCCGACTCTCCTCGAAAGCGAACTCTTCGGCCACGAGAAGGGCGCTTTCACCGGCGCCGATTCCCGCCGCAAGGGCCGCTTCGAGCTGGCGCAGGGCGGCACGCTGTTCCTCGACGAAATCGGCGAGATCGACCAGTCCGTCCAGGTCAAGCTCCTGCGCGTGCTCGAAACGCGCAAGTTCGAGCGCGTCGGCGGCGACGAGACTCTTTCGGCGGACATCCGCGTCGTCGCCGCCACCAACCGCGACCTCAAGGCCCGCGTCGCGGAAGGCAAGTTCCGCGAAGATCTCTACTACCGCCTCGCCGTCGTCACGCTGCGCATGCCTCCGCTCTCCGAGCGCGAAGACGACATCCCCCTGCTGTGCGACCACTTCCTGCGCAAGTTCGCGGAGGAAAACGGGCGCGAGCTCAAGGGGTTCGACCCAGCCGCGATGGCCCTCATGCGCGCGTACCCGTGGCCCGGCAACGTCCGCGAGCTACGCAACGCCGTGGAGCGCATGGTCGTGCTTTCGCACGGCGACTGGCTCACCGTCGGCGACGTGCCGGAAAACGTGCGCGACGGCGCCGGCGCGGCCGCCCGCTCCGACCCCGCGCCCGACCCTTCGGAGTCGCTGGCGGACGCCGAGAAGCGCAAAATCCTCGCCGCGCTCGAAGCGGCCGGCGGCAACCGCTCCAAGGCGGCCGACGCCCTCGGCATAAGCCGCCGCACCATCCACCGCAAACTCGCGTCCTGGGGCATGACGGACGCGCGCTAGCCGCGCGCGCACGGTCCGCGCCCCCGGTGCCCGGAGGAGTCCCGTCCCATGAAGAAGCACCGCCGTTCCGCCGTCGCGCTTTCCGTTTTCGCGTGCGCCGCGCTCTGCGCCGCCGCGCGCGCCGCGTCGTTTCCGCTTAAGGGCCTCGTGCTGTGGCCGGACCAGGCCGCGGCCCATCCCGAGCTGCAAGATGCCGTTTCGCTCGAATTCCTCTACTTCACCCCGAGCCGCGTCGCCGTCGCCGCCGCGCCGGACGGCGGCATCGTCTACGACTGGTCCGCGCTGGATTCGATCCTCGACGGCATGGCTTCGCGCGGGCACCAGGCCGTCCTGCGCTTCCGCTACGAGTACCCGGACGAAACCGTCCCCGAGTATCCCGGCGTGCGCGGCGCGACCGGCGTGCCGAAATTCGTGAAGGCCCTTCCCGGCTACAAGGAGACTTTCGCCCGCAACCCCGGCGGCGACGGCCCCACGTGGTACGCCGACTGGAGCCACCCCGGCCTCAAGGCGTTCGCCCTGCGTTTCATTTCCGACTTTGCCGAGCGCTACGACAAGGACCCGCGCATCGCGTTCTTCGAGGCCGGGTTCGGCCATTGGGGCGAATACCACGTCCACGGCACCGACGTGCGGCTCGGCGTGAATTTCCCCGACAAGGATTTCCAGCGCGAGTACATGGAGATTCTCTCGGAAAAACTGCGCGAAACCCCGTGGTGCGTCTCGATCGACGCCGCGCAGGAGAAGTACTCCGACCTTGCGCGCGACCCCTCCTTGCGCGCCCTGCCGTTCGGGCTTTTCGACGATTCGTTCATGCACGCCGGACACGACATCGGCTCCAAGGGCGACGACGACGGCTGGAACGAACGCTGCTGGCTGGAGTTCGGCGCCGACCGCTGGAAGCGCGCCCCGTGCGGCGGCGAAATCAGCTACTACGAGAAGAAGGACCAGCGCCAGTTCCTCGACCCGCGCGGCCTCCACGGCGTCACGTGGGAGCGCGCCGCCGCCAAGTACCACATTTCTTTCATGGTCGCCAACGACAGCCTCGACGGCCGCTTCGGCACTCCCGCCCGCTTCCGCGAAGCCGCCCTCGCGTGCGGCTGGCGCTTCCGCCTCGTCGGCGCCTCGGTCGAACCGGCCGCGGATGCCGGCGCCGGCGCGGTGCTGGTCGTCGAAATCGCGAACGACGGCGTCGCGCCCGCATACCACGACGTCCGCGCCGCCGTCGGCGCCGCCCGCTCGGAAGAAACCCTGAAAGGCCTGCTCCCCGGCGAAACGCGCAAGCTTCGCGTCCCCGTTCCGCCCGCCGCCGGCGCCGGGCTTCCCGACGCCGCCGCCCTTTCTGCCGGCGTCGCGCTAGTTTCTTCGAAACTCTACCCCGGCGCCACGTTGCCGCTGGAACGCTAGCGCCACCCCTGGGAGCGCGGGCTTCCAGCCCGCGATTCATCGAGCGCCGCGGCCTTCCGGCCCGCGGCGCCCCGCTTCTACTTCGTGAGGTCGCCGCCGAAAAACCGCACGGACAGCTCGCGCAGCGTTCCGTCTTCGCGCAGCTCTTCGATCGCGGCGTCGAGCGCGTTGCGCAGCGACTCCGTCGCCTCGCCCTTCGCCATGGGAATCGCGACGGGCGACGGGTCGGGATTTTCGCAGGCCACGGCGAGCGGGGTGTCCGGATGCACGCGCTTGTAGTCGAGGAACGTGATGTTGGAGTCGAGCATCGCGTCCGCGCTGCCTTCTTCCACAAGCTTCATCGTTTCTTCGACCGTGTCCGTCGGCACGGGGTACGCCCCGTTCGCGCGGGCTATCGCGATGTAGGTGCTCGTTATCGACCCGGCGACGGTCTTGCCGCGGAGCGCGGCCGGCGTGGGGAAGTCCGCCGCCCTGTCGGCGCGGACGACCACGACGGTCGTGATGTTGGCGTAGGGAACCGTGAAATCGTACGTGGCCGCGCGGTCGTCCGTCGGCTCCACCTCGTTGCACACTATGTCCCAGCTTCCGTCGGCGAGCCCGGGCAGCAGGCTGTCCCAGACGGTTTCGACGAACTCCGCCTCCACCCCGAGTTTTTCCGCGAGGATGCGGGCCAGCTCCACGTCGAAACCGGTCAGCTTTCCGTCGTCGCCGTGGAAATTCCACGGCAGGTAGTCGCCCTCCACGGCCACGCGGAGCGTGCCGCGTTCGCGTATGAGCGCGAGGGCGTCGGGTTCCTGGATCGCGGCGCGGCGGCAACCTTCGGCGGTGAAAAGCAGCGTCGCCGCGGCTGCTGCGGCGGCGGCAATGCAAATGGCCGTGAAACTGGGGCGGCGGCGGAGTCTCATGATCGTGTCGTCCTGTTTTTTGCCGCTTGAACAGAAGCAAAAGCGGATGGGCGCAATTGTACGCCCATCCGCCGCATCGCGCAAGCCCGAAATCGGGAGGCGTGGATTTTTCCGGTTTTTCAGCCGATTTCGATGCGCCGCGGCTGGACCTCGGCGCGTTTCTGCATGGAAATCGACAGGATTCCGTTCTCCACGCGGCCCTTGACCGTAGTCGCGTCCACCCACTCGGGCAGCTCGAACGACGCCGCGTAGTTCGTGCGCTGGAATTCGCGCACCGCGGGGCGGAACCCCGCGGGATTCTGGGGATTTGCGCGGGTTTTGAGGGTCATCGTACGGCCGTCCACGTGCAGGTCCACCTCGTCCTTGCCGACCCCGGGAATCTCGACCGCCATGTCGAGCCCGTCGGCGCGTTCGACCGTGCGGACGGCCGGGATCGTGAAACGCTCGCCGCCGCAGCGGCACTTGTCGCCTTCGTTCGTGTTCATTTCAAAGTTCCTTTCTTTTTCAAGCGTTTTCGATGTGGATGCGGCGCGCGGTGCGGGCGTCCACCTTGGGCAGGGAGATTTTGAGGATTCCGTTCTCGAACTTCGCCGAAGCCTTGTCGGCGTCCACGCGGAACGGCAGCTCGATGCGGCGCGTCCAGGCGGGCGCGGGCTTCGGAGCGTCCTTTTCGGCGGGTTGGTCGGGCTTTTCGGTGATCGTCACCGCCTCCGGATCGAGAGTGAGGTCTATTTTCGCGGCGGTGTAGCCGGGCAGCTCGGCTTCCACGAGCGCGGCGTCGTCGTCCACGAAAACGTTCACCGGCGGGAACCGGCCTTCGGCGCGGTTGCGTGCGTTGCGTACTGCCGCGCGGAACGGCATGTCCGAACCGAGCAGTTCGTCGAACAGCGTCCATGGATTGAGATCGAAAATCGTGTTCATTGTTCTTCCTTTCCGCCCCTTCCGGGGCATTTTCCTTTCAAGTTTTTTCCTCCGGCCTTCCGCCCTTCGGTTTCCCTCCGGTCTTCCGCCCTTCGGTTTCCCTCAGCGCTTCCGCCCTTCGGTTTCCCTCAGCGCTTCCGCCCTTCGGTTCTCCTCAGCGCTTCCGCCCTTCGGTTCCCCTCGGTGCTTCCGCCCTTCGGTTTGTTGTTCATGTGACGCTTTTCATAGAGCATACACCGTGCCAACTCTTTTCGCCCCGACTTCCGCCTTCTTCATCGCGACATTCTGTCCCACCGTTCCCCGCCCCAGTGCCATCCCGTCCCGCTCTCCACACTCCAGCCACCCTCCAAATCCCATTCTTGTGGCGCATCCCATCCCTCCCCGTCCTGCGCCTCGTCCCCGCGCCCCAGCGAGTTTTGCAGGCGCGGTCCCATCCGCGCCCCTTCGTCCCTGTTCTGCGCAGCGCCGGAAACGGCGCTGTGTTTTTGCACTCCCTCCCGCCCAGAGTCTTGCAGGCGCGGTCCCATCCGCGCCCCCTTCGCGCCTTGCGCATGCGCGGAGGAGGTCTACTCCTCCAACATCGTGGGGTACCAGAAGGTTCAGCTGCAGCCCGGATTCAACTTCGTGGCCCCGCAGTTCGTCGCCGTCGGCGGCGACTCCATCGACCTTCAGTCCGTCCGCCTCGA
>JAFUXX010000273.1 GCA_017476965.1 Kiritimatiellia bacterium
CCGCACGCGCCTCGCCGCGCTGGAAGCAGGGCTCGCGGCGCTCGACCCGCGGGCCGTGCTGGACCGCGGATGGGCGCTCGTCCGCGGGGCGGACGGCAATGTCGTGATGAGCGCGGCGGCGCTCGCGCCCGGAGACCAGTTCACCGCGGTTTTCCGCGACGGCGAAGTACCGGCCGTGGCCGTAGGCGGATCCGGTACAGGCAAGCGGCGGCAGGGGCGCAAATCCGCGAAAGACAGGGGACCGGAAAACCCGCCCGCGGCGGAGCCCGTGCAGGAAACGATGGCTATTTGACCGCGCCGCCGGCGGCGAACAGCGCGATCGCCGCGAACATGGCGGCGGCGGCAAGCACGCGCCCGGCGAGGACGGCGGGCGGGAGGCTTTCTTCGAGATCGACGCGCCCCGACCTCGCGAGGAGCCAGCCGAAGAAAACCGAAACGAGGCCGCGGAGGTTCTGCACGATGTTGCCGAGGACGACGCCGCAAGTCGCGAAACACGCGTAGAGCAGCACCATCGCCGCGAACCACACCGCGGCGTACGGCGCCACCCACCTGCGGAACGAACCTGGCGCGCAAGGCGGCACGAAGCGCAGGGCAGCCGCGGCGGCAAGTCCGGTGACGACGTAGATGAACCCGAGCGCGAAGAGCGAGCGCGCCGCGACGGCCGGGAAGGCCGGCGCGACAGCGTCCAGCACGAGCGCGATGAACCAGTCCGCGAGCGAGAAGCAGGCGCAGACCGCGAGAAGCCAGGCCCACCCAGACGCGCCGAGCCGCCTGCCCGTGCCGGCCATCGCGAACGCGGCGACGACCACGAGGCCGACCGCCACCCATTGCAGAGGAGTGCACGGGCGGCCTAGGACGAACGCGTAGAAGGCGGCGAGCATCGGCACCTTGAGCCCGAGCAGAGGGGACGTCTTGGAGGCGTCCACCCTGCGCAGCATCATGTACGTCGCGAAATTGGCGGCGAGGCAGAAAGCGGTGCTGCCGAGCGCCGGCCAGGCCGCGGCGAGCCACGGCACGGGGGCGGAGGCGAACGGGAGCGTCGCCGCGCAGAGCAGGACGCCCGCGGGGAACATGGCGGCGAACGCGCGCGGAACGAGAGTCCAGGCCGGCGCGCCCGAACCGCGGACGTACGCCGCGGAAACGACGTAGGAAAGCGCCTGCAGGACCGCGGCGCCGAGGCCGAGCGCGATTCCGGCGAAACGGACGGGATCCATCATCCGGCCCGGCGCGCTACCCGCGCGCCGCGGAAGCGTAGGCGGCGAACACCATGGCGTCGGTCTCGGCGGCGTCGGAGAACGTCACGCGCGGGCGCTTGCCCGTGCGGACCGCGCGGACGAAGTCGTCTATCTGCGCCTGGTGCCCGGTGCCGTAGTAGTCCTTGCCCTTCGGGAAGAGCTTGGCGCCGGCTTCGAGGGCCTTTTCGACGCGGGCGCGCACCTTGGCCTCGGCCTTCTTGTCCGCCACCACGAGCGACGCGAGCTTTTCGTCGCGCATTTCGACCGATCCCGCGGTGCCCTGGAACGAAAGCTGCGACTCCCACTGCGGAATCCCGGCGTTCGTCGTGACGAACGACGCGAGCCCGCCGTTCTTGAGCCTGAGCGACACGGCGATGGTGTCCTCGGTCTCGATCACGCCCTCGTGCGCGAGGTTGGCGGAGAGGGCGCGGGCCGATTCGGCGCCGCCCGCTATCCAGAGCAGCAGGTCGAAATAGTGGATGGCCTGGTTGATGAGCGCGGATCCGCCTTCGCGGCGCTTGGTGCCGCGCCAGGCGTCCTTGCGGAAATAGTCGGCCCCGCGGAAGGTGTAGAGCGACCCGGCCGCGGTCAGCAGGCGGCCGAAAGCGCCTTCGGCGACGAGTTCGTGGAGGACGCGCGGAAGCGGCTCGAACCGGTGCTGGAAAACGCCCGCCGCGACGAGTTCCGGATGGGCCGCCTCGGCGGCGAGCATCTTGCGCAGGTCGCGGGCGTTCACCGCGAGGCTCTTTTCGCAGAGGACGTGCTTTCCGGCGTCGAGCGCGGCGCACGCAAGCGCGGCGTGGGAACCGTGGTCGGTGCAGATCGAAACGGCGTCGACGTCCGGGGCGGCGAAGATTTCGGCCGCGTCGGTCGTCCACCTCGCGCCGGGAGCCCTGTTTTCGGCCGCGAAACGCGCCCGCTCCGGCAACAGGTCGCAGACGGCGACGACTTCCGCGTCCGGGTTGTGCGCGTAGCAGCGCAGATGGAGCTCGCTTATCACCCCGCAGCCGATCACGGCGACGCGGACTTTTTTCCTCGATGGCATTTTGCGCACGGTTCCTTGGCAAAAGACCGCCGTGCGGTCCGGGATTCTCCCCGAACCCGCCACCGGTGTCAAG
>JAFUXX010000028.1 GCA_017476965.1 Kiritimatiellia bacterium
CCCCGCCCGCCGCGCCGAGCCTCCCGCCCCGCCGCGGCCGCGTCAGGCGTCGTAGACCGTGCGCGCGCCGGCCTTGACGCGCGGCGCCGGCGGGTACTCGAAGGACCACTCCTTGGAGAGGAAGGTCCGCGCCTCCCATTTGGCCATGGGGAGGTCGTGCAGCAGGTAGTTCCCGCAGTTCACGGGCGTCGCGCCGGGGACGGGACCCTTGTAGTTCGCCATGTGGCGGAACGCGGCCCTGATCAGCGGCTCGATCCGCTTCGGGCCGATCGCGTCCGGCGTGTTCGTCAGGAAGTAGAACCCGGTCAGGCACCCCATCGGCCCCCAGTACACCACGTGGTCGCGGAAGCGCGAGTTGCGCAGGTACGTGGCCACGACGTGCTCGATCGTGTGCATGGCGCCGGGATGTATCGCGGGCTCCGCGTTCGGCTTCTTCATGCGGATGTCGAACGTGGTCACATACGCGCCGTTCACCACGTCGCGGCGGCTGACGAAGATGCCGTAGCCGATGCGGGTGTGGTCGACTTGAAAGGATGCGATCAGTTTGTCCATGCGGGCCTCCGGAACGGTTTTGACGGGCCCGGATACTACCAGAGCCCGCAAAACCCGGCAAGCCGCGCCCGCATTTCGCGCGGACGGCGCGGGCTACCTGATTTCGACCGCGGACAAATCCGCGTCGAGAGGCAAGTTGCGGCCCCACTCCCCGGGGATGAACTGCAACTCGGCGCCGATGCCTTTTCCGGCGAGGTCGATCGTGCCCTCGGGCAGCGGAACGTCGATTTCCACGACCGGGCGCTCGGGCGTCGCGAGGAAGCACCCGGGCTGGTGGTTGTCCGCGCCGAACGGAATCTTGCCGAGGCCGGGAACGAAGAACGCGCCTTTCACGAAAACGGACGTGCCGTTCTTCGCCGTGAGCGTGCAGTGCAGCGAACGCCCCTTCGCCGACGCATCCGGCGAACCCGCCTTCCACGCGGCCCACGAGCGGCGGGCTTCGAGCCCCTTGTCCGCCCAGAACTGCTGGTGGACCATGTTGCCGCCCGCGCCGTGGGTGTCCACGTGCAGCGAGCCGTCCTGTGCCCAAGTGAAGAACTTCAGCACGACGCCGTTGCCGTTGACGTTGCCGTAGCCCATCGTTTCGCCCCAGCAGCCGGAGTAGTTCTCGGGACCGCCGACGGCCCAGCGCAGCACGGTGTCGCCCGCGGCGCCCGGCTCCGGCGGCGGCGGCGGCGCGTTGCGAGCCTCGACCGCGGCGAGCCATTTGCCGAAAGTGGCGTCGTCGAGCTTTCCGTGCCACGCCGCGAGGAACGTGCCGGCCAGCTCGGGCTTGGTCCACTCGGCCGTCCTGCGGTCCACGAGCCCCATGTCCCAGTCGCCGCCGTTCTCCCACAGCAGGATCGGGAATCCGTACTTGCGGGCGGCCTCCGCGTACTGGCGGGCCCACTTCATGCGCTCGGCGTCGTTCGGCACGAGGTGCAGGTCGTCCATCCAGCGGCGCTGCGCGTTCACTTCGCCGAGGACGAGCGGCACGCCCTTGTCGGTGAAGTATTTCTTGAAGAGCGGGAAGAAGAGCCCGAGGCGCCGGCTCGCGTGGGCCGGATCGTGCTTCTTGCGCGAACCCCAGAGGCAGAAGTCGCCCGGCTCGTAGCAGTGGATGTCGGCGATGATGCGGCCGGAGCCCGGCTCCGGGTCGCGCCACCCCGCGCACGTCGCATCCTGGAAGCCGGCCGCGTACGTCGGCACCATGAGGTAGCGCTTGGCGTTGTTGCCGCCGGTCGCGCGGACCGCTTCGACGAATATTTCCGCCCAGCGGTTCACGACGTCGAAGTACTCCTGCCTTCCGGTCCAGTCCTCCTTGCCCTTCTGGCGTCCGTCGGGGCCGGGGTTGGACTTCGCCTTGCGCACTTCGTTGAACGCCTCGAACACGAGCCGTTCGCCGGCGCCGCCCATTTCGCGGGCGATCTGCGTCCAGACGTCGCGGAGGATTTCGTCGGCGTCGGCCAGGTGCGCGGGGTCGCCGTCGATCGTGAGCCACGCGAAGGGAGGTCCGTCGTCGCCGCCGTCGTGGTGGAGGTTCACGACCGTCACGAGCCCTTCGGAAAGGCACCAGCCGACGACCTGTTTCACGCGGGCGAGGAACGCCGGTTCGATCGGGTGGCCCGGCGCGTGGTGGTCGAAGCGCTTCGTCCACGTGACGGGGAGGCGCACGGTGTCGAACCCCTTGGCCTTGATCGCGTGGACTAGCTCGCGCGTGACGGGCACGTTGCCCCAATCCGTTTCGTTGCCGCTCGGCACGTCGAACGTGTTGCCGATGTTGATGCCGACGTGTATTTCGTCGCGGACGAACTCCGCGGCGCTGCGCGAAAACGGCGCGGGCGCGGCGGCGGCGGACTGGTCGAGGCAAAGCGCGCAAAGCGCGGCGCCGAATGCGGAAAGGCGTTTCATCGGAAAAACCGGAAGATTTTTGGGAGCTACGGCAGGTAGGCGCCGTGGGCGCGGAGGTCCTCGCGGAGCGCGGCGACGTCGACGGCGCGGACGTCCGGCACCGCCATGCGCGCGGACATCGCCGCCGCCGTGCCCGCGGCTTCGCCGGTGCAGAGGCAGTTCGGCATGACGCGCGTGGAGCCCTGCACTTCGCGGTCCGTGGAAATGCAGCGCCCGGCGACGAGGACGTCGGAGAGCCCGGCCGGGATCAGGCAGCGGTACGGGATGCCGTGCGATTCGCCGGTGCCGTAGCGGACCGGATCGTGGTGCACGGTGCCGTCCGCGTGGGTGTCGTGGAGGTCGAGGTAGTAGCAGTTGCGCGAAATTTCGTCCGGGAACGACCGCCGCGCGACGTAGTCCTCGCGCGTGAGGACGTAGTCACCGACGATCCTGCGCGATTCCCGTATGCCCATTGCGGGCGCGGTCGCGGCGATGCGCGCGTTGCCGAACGCCGCGGGGAAGTATTCGCGCAATGCGTCGCGGAACTCGCGCGCGATGCGCCGGCCTTCGCGGTATGCGGGGCTCGTGGAGCGCGGATCGGTCGAATCCACGTCGCGCAAATGCCCGGCGTTGAGCCCGACGGCCGCGGGACCGACGAGGTTGGCGCACGCGTGGGCGTCGTCGATGCGCGGATACGCCGGCGATGCGACCATCGCGTCGATGCAGCGCGGCTCCTTGCCGTAGCGGATGCTGCCCTGGTGCTCGTAGGCGTAGGTGTCCACGTTGTCGAGATGGAAGCAGAGCGTCGCGGCCTGCACCCCTCCCATGCCGTCGCCGGTCACGGTCCGCGCCCCGGCGCGCGCGGCGAGGTCCGCATCGCCCGTGGCATCGACGAAAACCTTGGCGCGGAAAGCGCGGAGCCCGGTCTTGTCCGCGGCGACGACGGCGTCCACGCGGCCGTCGCCGCCCCGCCGGACTTCGACGAGAAGCGTCTCGA
>JAFUXX010000274.1 GCA_017476965.1 Kiritimatiellia bacterium
AGTGCTCGCGTGCATAGGCGCGTTCGCGGCGGTGCCGATGCTCCTGCTGCTGCTGCCGTCGCGCCGGCCTTATCCGGAGCGCGCGGCGGCGTCCGGCGCGGGGGATGTCGTGCGCAACGCGGTGGCGATATTCCGCTCGCGGCGGTTCTGGCTCTACTTCGCGGCGATATTTTTCGGCGGGGGAGGGGAGTTCTGCCTCACGTTCTGGTCCGCGAGCTTCGTCCGGCTCGAATTCGAGGCGGACGCCATGGCGGGCGCAGTGGGGACGGCCGCGTTTTCCGCGGGGATGTTCCTCGGGCGCACGACTTTCGGCCGCTTCGTGCCGCAGCGCCGCCTCAAGGCGCTCATCGTATCGGTCGGCGTTTTCGGCACGCTGGTGTCGCTGCTCGTGCCGCTTTTCGCGGTGAACCGCGGGGCGTTCCCGCCCGGGGCCGTGAAGCCCGCGCTCTACGCGCTTCTCTTCCTCTGCGGCATCGGGTCCTCGCCGTTCTGGCCGAGCATCCAGAGCCTCTGCGTGGACCGCCTGCCGCGGCTCGACTCGACGCTCGCGTTCATCGTGCTGTCGTGTTCCGGCGTGCCGGGGTGCGGTGTGTTCACCTACCTCATGGGGCTCGCGGGCGACAGGTTCGGGCTCGTCAAATCTTTCGCGATCGTCCCGGCGTGCTACGTGGCGATGACCGCGCTCGTGCTCCTCGCCGACGCGCGGCGCCGCCGCGTCGAGGGGGGCTAGACCGCGGCGGGGGGGCTAGACCGCGGCGGGGGCTAGAAACCGAGCGAGTCGTTCACGAGAACGACTTTGATGCGGCCGGGGTGGTGCGAGTAGCGCGTCACGAGAAACTGGCAGCAAATCGTGTCCGGAGACTTGCAGTCCGCGCAAGCGCCGGTCTTGGCGCACGGCGTGGAGAGTCCGAAACGCTGCGCGTTGACCGGCGCGGCGACGTTGCGGGCGCGCTTGAGCGCGGAGTCGAGGTCGGGGCAGATCTTGTTCATGCCAACGATCATCACGACCTTGCGCGGCCCCTGGGCGATGGCGGAGACGCGGTTGGCGTTGCCGTCGATGTTCACCACGACGCCGTCCTCGGTCATGGCGTTGGCGCTCGAAACGAACACGTCGGCGTCGTACGCGGCGAGCATGGCGGCGCGCTTGTCCGCGATGGCGTCGCGGTCGATGAAGTCGCGGGAGCCGTCCGAGAGGGCGTCGACGAGGCCGATTTCGCGGGCGCTCGTGCAGCCGCCCATCGTGACGCTGCTGCCTTCCGGGACGAGCTCCAGGACTTTTGCGAGCGCCTCTTCGCGGGTTTCCGCGTAGAAGCCTTCCATGTTGCGGGAAGCGAGGCCTGCGATGACTTTGCGCGCGAGCAGGCGGTTGCGCTTTGCGATGTTTTCGTTCATGGCGCGGATTGTACCATAACGCCGGCAACGGCGCCACGGGGCGCAAAACCGCCGATGAATCGGCGGGTCGGCGCACGGGGGAAAACCGCCGATGAATCGGCGGGTCGGCGCACGGGTAGAGGCGAAGGCGCACGGAGCGGCGGGTCGGCGCACGGGGGAAAACCGCCGATGAATCGGCGGGTCGGCTCACGGGTAGAGGCGAAGGCGCACGGGGCGGCGGGTCGGCGCGCGGGCGAGGGCTTTCACGGGCGGGGCGGGTATGGTATGATCCGCGCCATGCGCAACCGCAAAACAAGCCTTACGGCAATCGTGGCCATGACAGCTCTCGCCCAATCTTCCATCGCCGGCGCGGCAGACGCCGGCGCCAAGCCCCGCACCGACGAATTCCCCGCGCCGGACGGAAAAACCGTCACGTTCACGTGCATCAAGCACGCGAGCGTCCGCATAAGCTACGGCGATTTCGAAATCGAGATCGATCCGGTGCGGACCCTCCCGCCCGCGACCGACTACTCGCAGTTCCCCAAGGCCGACTTGATCCTCGTGACGCACGAACATTTCGACCACTTCGACAAGGATGCGGTGGCCGCGCTCCGCAAGGACGGCACCGCAGTCGTGGCAAACCCCGCTGTACGCCAGATGCTCGGCTACGGCACGGCGCTCGCCAACGGCGAAAGCGCCGCAATCGGCGACGGCGTCGCGGTCGAGGCGGTCCCCGCGTACAACACAACGCCCGGGCGCGACAAATTCCACCCCAAAGGCCGCGACAACGGGTACGTGCTCACGCTCGGCGGGTTCCGCGTCTACGTCGCGGGCGACACGGAGGACATTCCGGAGATGGCGGCGATCAGCGACGTGGACGTCGCGTTCCTGCCCGTGAACCAGCCGTACACGATGACGCCCGAACAGGCCGCAAGGGCCGCCCGGACCGTGAAGCCGAAGGTGCTCTTTCCGTACCACTACAGCGAGACTCCGATCGCCAAGGTCGCCGAACTGCTCGAAGGTTCCGGCATCGAGGTCCGCATCCGCGACTACCAGTAGCGGACCGCTGCGCTGGCGGCGACGGCGGCGGCCGGGAGCGACCCGGCCGGCGAACGCCGCCGGAACCGGACACGATCCATGACACGCATTCTTTTCGTCTGCCACGGGAACATCTGCCGCAGCCCGATGGCGGAATTCTGCATGAAAGACCTGATCCGCAAGGCCGGGCTCGAAGACGATTTCGAAATCGCCTCCGCGGCGCTCCACACCGACGAAATCGGCAATCCGGTCTACCCGCCCGCGAGGCGCGAACTCGCCGCCCACGGCATCGCCTGCGCCGGGAAGACCGCGCGGCTAGCCACGCGCGGCGACTACGGCGCATGGGATTTGATCGTCGGGATGGATTCGGAGAACCGCCACGACATGCACCGCCTTTTCCGCGACGACCCGGACGGCAAATGCTCGCTCCTCCTCGATTGGACGGGCAGGCCGCGCGACGTAGCCGACCCGTGGTTCACGGGCGATTTCGGAGAAACGTGGCGCGACGTGCAAGCCGGTTGCACGGCGATGCTGCAAGCGCTGCGCCGGTGATCGCGGCAGCGGACAAAACTTTTCGACGCACATGAGCCTTCGCATCGCAATCGCCCCGGATTCCTTCAAAGGCACGCTCACCTCCGCGCAAGCCGCGGAGGCTATCGCCGCCGGGCTGGCGGATGTGCTGCCGCGCGACGCGGAATACGACTGCATTCCGATGGCGGACGGCGGGGAGGGCACGGTGGACGCCTGGCTCGCCGCAACCGGCGCGGAGCGCGTATGCTGCGACGCGCTCGATCCGCTCGGGCGCCCCATCCGCGCGTTTTACGGGTGGCGGGAGTCGGACGGCACCGCGGTGCTGGAGCTCGCCGCGGCTTCGGGACTGCCGCTTCTCAAGCCCGAAGAGCGCGACCCGGCCACGGCCTCCACGTACGGCACGGGGCTCGCGTTGCGCGACGCCATTTCGCGCGGCGCGCGCAGGATCGTTCTCGGGCTCGGCGGGTCCGCAACGAACGACGGCGGCGCCGGGCTCGCGGCGGCGCTCGGGGCGGTTTTCCGGGATTGTGCAGGCACGGAGCTCCCGCCGGGCGGGCTCGCGCTCGGCAGGCTCGCGGCGATAGAGATGGGCCCGGTCGCGGAG
>JAFUXX010000275.1 GCA_017476965.1 Kiritimatiellia bacterium
GCCGCGCCGGCGCCGGACGCTCCGGCGGCATCCTTCGGGCTGCATCCGTATCCGGCCTTTTCGACGGCCGCGACGATTGCTTCGTCCGCCGCGTCGCCTTCGACGCCCATTTCGTTCGTGAGCAGGCTGACCGCACACGACGCCACCCCCGGAACTCCGCGGACCGCCTTTTCGACGCGCGCGGAACAGGCCGCGCAGCTCATGCCGCTTACGGAAAAAGTCCTTCGTGAATTTTGGGCGTGGCTTGGGGCGTCTGCCATGATGTCAACCGTTTTGGTAGTCGTTCGTAGTGGGGAGCCGAGGCGAAAACGCCTTGGCGGAAAACCGGGAAATGTCAGGAAATGGAAACGACCTTGAAGTCGAGCGCTTCGACGGCCTGGCGCAGTTCGTCGTCGGAAACCTGGCGGTCGGCCGAAACGAGCGCGACTTGCGGGTCGAGCGTGACGTCGGCGGCGACGCCGGGGAGCGCGTCGAGCGCCTTCTTGACGCGGCCGACGCAGTTCATGCAGTGCAGGCCGGAAAGCTCCATGCGGCGGCGCATCACGACCGTGCCGATCTGCTTGTCAGGCTCGGGCGGAGGCGGAGCGGCGTCGCCGCAGCAGCCGCCCTGGCCCTTGAAGTGGCGGACGGCCGCGCGCGCGGCGAAAACGACCGCCGCCGCGAGGCAGACGAGAATGATTGCGATGCCGGCCGCGGAACTGCGGCCGGCGGGCGCGGGTTCGGAAACCGCGGCGAGGGCGAAAGGAAGCGTGTTCATCGGGGAGCGTGTTTCGGACGCCCCCGAATGCTATTCGCGCGGGGCCTGCGTGTCAACGGCCTCGGGGTTTTCCGCCGAACGTTCGGCGGCGCGCGGAAGGACGACGAGCGAAGGCGTCGTGGTCTCCTCGTCCTCCACGCTGCCGCTCCACTTGCCGAACGGGGTGACCGGCACGGACCAGCTCATGCGCACGGGCGGCAGCAGCAGCGAGCCGCGCTCCAGTTCGCGCATCGTCACGGGCGGCAGCGAAAGCAGGCGTTCCTCCGCTTCTTCCTCGGGCGGCGGGTCGCCGGATTCCCAGATCGGGTCCTTGGACTGCACCACGACGAGATCCGCGCTCGTCTTTTCGATGAGGGCGGTCGCTTCGCGGAACCACTCTTCGCTCGGCATCGAGCGGACCATGAGGACGAGGCCGGAGAACCTGTGCTTTAGGATTATGTCCACGAGCACCTGCGGGCGCACGTCGGAGTGGAAGTCGAGCGAGACGACGGGCATGAGGCGCAGGCGGTGGTACGAGCAGAACATCCTGAAAGGCATCAGGTCGGAAATCGGCTCGTCGAGGATCGTGCCGTCCGGGTGCTGGACGAAGAGCACCGGCGCCACGGCGGAAATCTCGTGCGCCCGGACGCGCAGGCGGTCGAGCGCCTCGGCCGCGAGGGCGCCGTCCGTCTCGCGCAGCATGGCGATCGCGGGGGCGAGCGGGCCGGCGGAGATGCGGGAAATGCGGGCGCGCGCGATGCCGAGCTCGGGGGAGAACGGCGCGACGCTCCACCAGCCGTACGCGATGTCGGACGGGATGGGGAGCGGGTTGGAGAAGACGCGCTTGCCGTTCACGTGGCCGACCGCGCCGTCGCCGCGGATTTCGAGGCGCAGCGTCAGGTCGCCCGCGGGGCGGACCCAGGGCTTGGAGTCCACGGTGCGCGGCTCGCCGTCGCTCCACGTCTGGATGCGCAGGAAGCCGTCGCCGTCGAACCCGAAGCGCACCATGTTGCGCGAAGAGCGGCGGGCGTAGAGCCAGAAGGCGCCGACCGATTCGCCGACGACGACTTCGATGAACCCGTCGCGCAGCAGTTCGCTCTGCTTGAGACGCAGGTACGCCTCGGACATGTTGGCCGCGGCCTTGAGGTCGTAGGTGCCGGCGATTTCGGCGAGCGGGGTGCCGAACGAAATCCACCTGTCGGAGAGGCGGCTCTCGCCGAAGTTCTCGGTGACCGGGGCGGAGAAGGGGAGGAATCCGGAGTAGAGCTTGCGGACGACGTCGCGGACCGAGTTGGTCGCCGCGTCGCGGATGAAGTCGAAGAACACCGTCGACTCGGGGATCGTGAGCAGCTCCGCTTCCGCGATGTCGCGGCCGAAGCCGAGGCGCTGCGCTTCGCCCGCGGCGGAGACCTGCGAGAGCAGCTCGTGCATGTTGGCGTAGCGCTCGGACGGGGAATCGAGCAGCGTCTGGAGCGTGAGGCGGCACTGGATGTCCGTCGGGTCGTCGTCCACGAGCTTGCGCACGATCGCGCGGCCGGCGAGGCGGGAGCCGTGGCGGTCGAGCCACAGCGCCTGGGCGACGGAGACGCGGCGGTTGTCCGGGTATGCGCGCGCGTAGGCGTCGAGCAGCGCGGCGCCTTCCGAATCGCGCCCCGCGGTTTCGTAGAGGCGGGCCAGTTCGAGCGCGAGGTCGATCTGGCCGGGTTCGATGTCGAGCGACTTGCGGTACGCCTCGATAGCGCGCGGCGTGTCGCGCATGCGGTTCCAGGCGTTGCCGAGGTAGGCGGAAGCCTCGGGGTTTTCGGCGTCGTGGCTGGCCCACTGGCGCCAGTATTCGACGGCCTCGGCGTAGTCGCCGTCCGCGTACGCCTTGATGCCGAGCGCGCGGAGGCGGAGCATGGCGGCGGGGGAGTCCGCGGACTCGTCGTCGCCGCCGTCGA
>JAFUXX010000276.1 GCA_017476965.1 Kiritimatiellia bacterium
AACGCCACGCGGCCCACGGGAGAGAAGCCTTCGCCGCAAGCGCGGGAGCCTGCGCCTTGTTTGTCGCCGAGAGGGCGAACTGGAACGAGACCGTGGCCACGGCCGCGGCGACTCCCGCCGCGGCGCACGCGAACCGCGCCTTGCCGAACCGCAGGTCGTGCCAGGCGAGCGCGGGGATCGTCATTTCTCGGTCTCCATGTAGCGCGAAGCGACGAGCACGGGGTCGTGGCGGGTGTCGAAGGACTCCGCCACGACGCCGTCGCGCAGCACGTGGACCCTGTCCGCCGCGGCGGCGACCACGGGGTCGTGCGTCACGAGCAGGATCGCGGTGCGGCCGCCGTCTTCGTGCATCAGGCGCAGCATGTCGCATATTTTGCGCGTCGCGCCGGCGTCGAGGTTGCCCGTGGGTTCGTCCGCGAAAACGACGTCCGGCCCGGCGAAGAGCGCGCGGGCGATGGCGACGCGCTGGCGTTCGCCGCCTGAAAGCTCGTGCGGCAGGCGCCGCTCCTTGCCCGCGAGACCGAGTTTGTCCAGAAGCGCCGCGAGCCGCTGCATGTCCGGCTTCCGCCTGTCGAGGCGGACGGGGAGGGCGACGTTGTCCGCCACGTTTATCGTTTCGACGAGGTTGTAGCTCTGGAAAACCATGCCGACGTGGCGGCGGCGGAAGCGAGTCGCGGCGGCGTCGGACATCGCGGTGACGTCCTGCCCGCCCACGCGCACCGTCCCGGAATCCGCCGACACGAAGCCGGAAAGCAGGTGCAGCAGGGTGGACTTGCCGGAGCCGGACGCCCCCATCACCGCCTCGAACGCCCCGCGCGGGAGCGAAAAGGAAAAGTCCTTGAACACTTCGGTCCGGGAGCTCCCGGAACCGAACGCCTTGCAGAGGCCGGCGGCCTCCGCCGCCGGAGTTTCGTTCCGTTCCATTGTCGTCGTCGTTTGCATCCAATGCGTAAACGCCCGCCGCGCCCGGAAAGTTCGCCCGCGAGGCAATTTTCCGGGCGTGTTTTTGGCGTGACAAAGGCGGGGCGGCGGTGTACAATCCGCCACATGACGGAAACGCTGAAACTTCTCGCTCTTGCCGCGGTCCAGGGACTGACCGAGTTCCTGCCCGTCAGCAGTTCCGGGCATCTCGCGCTGGCGCAAAAATTCTTCGGCGTCGAGGCT
The DNA here is from genome assembly GCA_017476965.1 of Kiritimatiellia bacterium. Taxonomy (GTDB): domain Bacteria; phylum Verrucomicrobiota; class Kiritimatiellia; order RFP12; family UBA3636; genus UBA3636. The sequence continues at coordinate 1,165 of JAFUXX010000276.1, forward strand.
CCCGGGACGAGGCTCGCCCTGATGCTCCACGCCGGGACGCTGGCCACGGTTCTCGTTTTCTACCGCCGCCGCGTCGCGTGGCTCGTGACGTCCGTCCTCCGCGGCCGCGCCGACGGTTTCCGCTACGCGGGCTGCGTGCTCCTCTCGATGCTTCCCGCGGGCGTGGCGTTCGCGCTTTTCCGCGATTCCGTCGAATCCATGACCGCGCGGCCGCGCGTCGTCGGCGCGCTGCTCCTGTTCAACGCCTTCCTGCTGTTCTTCTTCGGGGCGACCGCCCGCACCAAGCGCTCCGGCTCGGCCGCCACGCCGTGGCGCGCGTTCGCAATGGGGTTCGGGCAGGCGTTCGCCGTGCTTCCGGGCATTTCGCGGTCCGGCACGTCGATCGGCGTCGGCCGGCTAGCCGGGGCGGGGCCGGCGCAGGCCGCGGAATTTTCCTTCATCATGTCCGTCCCCGTGATCGCCGGGGGCGTACTGCTCGAAGTGC
>JAFUXX010000277.1 GCA_017476965.1 Kiritimatiellia bacterium
CGCGCCGCGGCGACGGCGCGGTGCGAAAACGTGCATTTCGTTTCGCGCGGCAGCTCGGCGAAAGTGTGGTCCCACCCGTCGGGAAGGAAGAGCGGGTCGTAGCCGAAGCCGTCCGTGCCGCGGCCTTCGTGGAGCAGCGTTCCGGGGCACTGCCCGATGGCGACGAATTCGCGGCCGTCGGGCGAAACGAGCGCGAGCGCGCACGAGAAGTGACAAGTACGCGGCGCCTTGGGCCCGAGCGCGGCGAGGTTGGCGAGCAGCAGCGCGTTGTTGTCCGCGTCGCGCCCGTGCACTCCGGCGTAGCGCGCGGAGAGGACGCCCGGAGCGCCGCCTAGGGCGTCCACCGAGAGCCCGGAGTCGTCCGCCAGCGCCCATTCGCCGGAAACGTCGCGCAGGGCGCGCGCCTTGATCAGGGCGTTCTCGACGAACGTAGAGCCGTTTTCGTCGGGATCCGGCGCGCCGGGCACTTCGGTCGCCGGGACGAGAAACCCCTGCGGCAGCCCGCAGAGGACGCGGAGCTCGGCGAGTTTGTGGGCGTTGCGGGAAGCGAGAATCAGTCGCATTGTTCTTTGTTTTCCGGTGCGGCGGGTCCGGTCTTTTCGACGAGCACGGAATCGATGCGGTGGCCGTCCATCTTTTCGACGACCATCCGGAGCCCCTGCTCGGGGACGTCGGCCACGGCGCCGCGGGACGGCACGGATTCGAGGCGCTCGAAGAGCCAGCCGCCGAGGGTGCCGTATTCGCCTTCCTCCAGCTCCGTGCCAAGTTCGTCGTTCACGTCGCCGAGGAGCGCTTCGCCCGGGACGCGCCAGCGGCCGGGGCCGAGCTCGGCGATCTTGACCTCCTCCTCGTCGCTGTCGTACTCGTCGTATATGTCGCCCACGACCTGCTCGACGAGGTCTTCCATCGTGATTATGCCGGAAGTGCCGCCATGGTCGTCCACCACGATCGCCATCGCCGCCTTGCGCTTCTGCATGCGCTTGAAGAGGACGTCCGCCTTGACGGTTTCGGGGACGAAGAGCGGCTTGCGCAGGAGCGGGCCGAGCTTCGGAGTCGTGCCGGACGAGGCGCGCAGGAGCCAGTCGCGCGCGTTGAGGACGCCTTCGATTTCGTCGATCGAGCCCTCGTAGACGGGCAGGCGCGAATAGCCCGAAGTGCGGATCGTGTCGCGGATTTCCCGCACCGACGCGTCGATCGGCAGCGCCACGACGTCCTTGCGGTGGACCATGACGTCCTCAGCCGTGAGGTCGTTGAACGCGAAGACGTTCTCGATCATCTCCTTTTCGTCGGCCTCGATCGAACCGTGCTCCTCGCCGTACTCCACCTGGCGCAGGATCTGCTCCTCCGTGACCGTCGCGGCCTCGGTCTCCTTGACGCGGGCGCCGAACAGGCGGAAGAGCGCCTTCACGCCGCCGTTCACGAGAAACACGGCCGGCGCCACGATGCGGCCCCAGGCGCGAAGCGGCCCCGCCGCGCGCCGCGCAAAGGCGTCGCCGCGCGCGATGGCGAACTGCTTCGGCGCGATTTCGCCGCACACGAGCACGGCGTAGGAGAGCGCGAGCGTGAGGATGGCCGTGGCGCAGGATTCGACGAGCCCTAGGTCGGGGCTGCCGGGCAGGCGGCGCACGAGCCACGCCGCGATCGGCGGGGCGAACGTCACCGCCGCGAACGAACCAAGCAGCAGGTTCGCGACGGTGTTGCCGACGGAAAGGGAAGAAAGGAAGCGCCCGGTGTCCGACAGGAACGCGGAAAGCGTCTTGGCCTGCTGCGAACCGTTCTCCGCCTCCTCCTTGATCTTGAGCCTGTCGAGCCGGATGACGGCGAATTCGCTCGCCGAGAAGAAGAAACTGCAGAGCAGCGCCGCCGCCATCACCGCGAGGCGCCAGCCGAGCGGGGAAGCGGCGGCGGAAACCGCTTCCGCGGCGTCCGACGCCAGTTGCGCTGCTTGATCCGGGTCCATGGTCGCGGGTCGCGGGGGAGGGGCGGACTCAGCGCTCGAAGCGGACGTCCGCCGCGTTGCGGTGGCCGTCGAGGCCCTCGATGTCCGCGAACTTGCGGATTATGGGCAGCGCGTCGCGCAGGTCTTCTTCCGCGTACTGCACGAGACTCGTGCGGCGGCGGAAGTCCTCCACCGTCAGGCCGCCGAACGCGCGCGCCGCGCCGCCCGTGGGCAGCACGTGGCTCGGGCCGGCGGCGAAATCTCCGGCGCTCTCTGGCGTCCAGTGCCCGGCGAAGACGGCGCCCGCGTGGTGGGCCTTCTTGGCGTACGCCGCGGGGTCGCGCACCGCGAGCTCGAAGTGCTCGGGCGCGAACATGTCGACGAGCTCGATGCCCGTGTCGAGATCGGGCACGACGACGAGCAGGATGCCGTCGTTTTCCGCGACGCGCGCCACGAGCGCGCGGCGGGAACGCACCGCGACCTGGCGGCGGATGGCGTCCATCGTCTTCTTCGCGAGAGTTTCGCTCGTGGTGACGAGCAGCGCGCGCTCGTGCCCGGAGCCGTGTTCGGCCTGGGCGACGAGGTCCGCGGCGACCCATTCGGGGTTCGCGGAGTCGTCCGCCAGCACCGCGACTTCGCTCGGGCCGGCGACGAGGTCGAGCGCCACGGTGCCGTAGACGAGGCGCTTGGCAGCGGTGACGTACGCGTTGCCGGGGCCGACGATCTTCTGCACCGGCTCGATCTTGCGCATTCCGTACGCCATGAGGCCGATCGCCTGGATGCCGCCGATGCGGTAGCATTCAGTGACGCCGCAGATTTTCATCGCGCAGAGGATTTCGGGCCGGACGGTCTTGTCGCGCCCGCCGGGGGTGCAGGCCACGATTTCGCGGACGCCCGCGACCTGCGCGAGGGTCGCCGTCATCACGACGGTCGAGGCGAGCGGCGCCGTGCCGCCCGGGACGTACACGCCCACGCGGTCCAGCGGCGTGAAGTACTCGCCGAGCTTTCCGCCGTGCGGCGTGGGCATTTCCCAGTCGGGGCGCATGGAGTGGCGCGCGAAATCCGCGACCCTGTCGTGCGCTTCCTGGATGCGGGCGCGCGTTTCGGCCGGGGTCTTTCGCCAGGCGGCCTCGAACTCGTCGTCGCCTACGCGGAGCTCCGACGGCTTGAGGACGAGCTTTTCGATCCTGGAAATGGCGGCGAACACCGCGGGCTCGCCGCGGCGGCGGATGTCGGTGAGAATCTGGGCGGCGACGCTCTCGGCCTCCCCGTCGAAAGCGGGGCGCATGAGAAACTCTTCTACGGCGCGTGAGCGGCGGTCGCGCGACCAGTGCAAAATCCTGATTGGCATGTGACGGCGTTTGTCCTGTTTGCCCTTGACGTTTCCCGCCGTTATCGGCCGCCGCGGAACGCGGGCGGAATGCGGGAGCGGTTTTGATTATAGCCCAAAGGCCGCTTGCGGACAAGAACGCGCCGCAACTTTTCCGCGCGGCGGGACTTTCCGCCGCAGGGGGTGGATTTTCGTGACGGGTTCGGGTTTGATCGGAATCCGTCCGCGGTTCCGTCGCGGACGCCTGGCATGGAGGAAAAGAAGAATGACATTCACCCACAAATTCGGCATGGCGGCGTGCGCCGTGCTTGCGACCGCAACCACTGGCCTGTCCGCGACGGTCTCCGCCGAGGCCGACGTCGTCTCCGGCCGCTATCCCGTCATCACCGGACGCTCGCGCGCGGCGCGAAGCCGATTGTGAACGACGAACACTACTGCACGCGGGTCGAGGACGGCCGGCGCGTCCCGAGCCGCGCCGAAGACATCGCGACGTCGCTTTGGACCGAGTTGTTCCACGGCAGCGCCGGAAGTTTCACGTACTGCTGGGACAAGCGGTCGTGGGAATGGAAGACGCTTGAAGACGCCCGCCGCGTCGTCGAGAAGCCGTCGTACAAATCGGCGTCGCTGCTCAATCCATGGAACTACCCGCCGGAAGCGTTGGACGGCTTCAAGATGTTCCGCCGGGAACTCGAGCCGCTCCGCGACGCCGTCATGCCTATGCCGCGGACCACGCCGGCAAGCGCCGCGATTTTTGTGCTTGAACCGACGGGGCGGGGTGGAATACGATTTGCGCCGTCGCGGCCGCGAGCCGCCACGCCAACCGACAATCAAACATCCGGATTCCGTCGCCATGGAGCGATTTTCCGTCCCCGCCACGTCCGCCGTTTCCCTCTCCGATCCTTTCTTCGCCCCGCGCGTGGAGGCGAACCGCACGGCGACGATCCCCGCCTGCCTGCGCTTCTGCGAGGAGACGCACCGCCTCGAATCGTTCGACCTGAAGTGGAAGGATGGCGACAAGTGGTATCCCCACATCTACTGGGACAGCGACGTCGCGAAGGTCGTCGAGGGCATGGCGCGCGAGCTCGCCCGCCGCCCCGACCCCGCGCTAGCGGAGCGGCTCGACGCGGTCGCGCGCCGCATCGTCGCCGCGCAGCAACCCGACGGCTACCTCAACACGCATTTCACGCAGGTCGAGCCCGAGAAGCGCTGGTCCAACCTGCACGAGTGCCACGAGCTCTACTGCGCCGGGCATCTGATCGAGGCCGCGGTCGCCCACTTCGAAGCGACGGGCGAGCGCTTCTTCCTCGACGCGATGCGCCGCTACGCCGACTGCATCGCCAAGACGTTCGGACGCAAGCGCGGCCAGAAGCGCGGCTACCCCGGCCACGAGGAGCTCGAGCTCGCTCTCTGCCGCCTCGCCGACGCGACCGGCGAGAGGAAATACCTCGACCTCGCGGCGTACTTCGTGGACGAGCGCGGCCGCAAGCCCAACTACTACGTGAAGAAGGAGGGCTGGCAGGAAGGGCGCCTGACCTACCTCCAGGCGCACGAGCCGCCGCGCGAGCAGCGCGAGGCCGTCGGCCACGCGGTGCGCTGGGCGTACCTGTGCTGCGGCATGGCGGACGTCGCCGCCGCGACCGGCGACGCCGGCCTGTTCGACGCCTGCCGCGCGATGTGGGAGAACGCCACCGGTCGCCGCATGCTCGTCACGGGCGGCATCGGCACCACGCGCGAGGGCGAGGCGTTCGAGCGCGACTTCAAGCTCGGCAACCTCACCGCCTACGCCGAGAGCTGCGCCGCGATCGGGCTCGCGCTCTTCTCGCGCAGGATGCACGAAATCACAGGCGAAGGGCGCTACCTCGACGTCCTCGAACGCGCGCTCTACAACGGCATTCCGTCCGGCATCTCGCTCTCCGGCGACCGCTTCTTCTACCAGAACCCGCTTGCCTCGAACGCCGACTCGCCCTACGACCGCGAGCGCCAGTCGTGGTTCTCCTGCTCCTGCTGCCCCACGAACTTCGCGCGCTTCTGGCCGCAGGCCGCGCAGCTCTGCTGGGCGCTCTCCCCGGGAGAAGTCCGGCTCTGCGTCCCCGCCGCGTCGGAACTGAAGCTCGAAAACGGGCTGTGCCTCAAGGTCGAAAGCCGCTACCCCTACGACGGAAAGGTCGCAGTCCGTGTCAGCGGCGACGCGCGACCCGCCGGCACTTCGGCCGGCGCGCAGGCGCGAAGCGCGGCGCGTTCGCTCGCCCCGTTCGCCCTCTCGCTCCGCATCCCGGACTGGTGCCCGAAGTTCTCGCTCGCCGTGAACGGCAAACGCGTCGCCGCGAAGGCGAAAGACGGTTTCGTTTCGATCGAGCGCCTCTGGAAACCCGGCGACGAAGTCGCTCTCGACCTTGCGATGCCGGTGCGCGTGCTCCGCGCGCACGACGCCGTCGAAGCCGACGCCGGACGCATCGCGCTGCAGCGCGGGCCGCTCGTCTACGCGCTGGAGAGCGTGGACAACGGCCCCGGCCTGCACCGCATTTCCATCCCGGCGAAGCAGGCCTTCCGCCTCGTCCGCGCGAAGGGCCTCCCGCGCGGGACCGTCGCCATCGCGGGCAAGGCGTTCGAGACGACGCGCCCCGGCGACGCACTCTACTCCGCCGCCGCCCCGCGCACCCGCCTGCGCCGCTTCGTCGCGATCCCTTACGCGCTCTGGCAGAACCGCGGCCTCTCCGAAATGCAAGTCTGGACCCGCGAGTCCTGATCCCTCCCCCGCAGCACCGTAGGCCGACGGGCAGGCGGAGGGCGGGGCGGGGGCTAGAAAACTTCGCGGCGGAGGCCGCGGACTGCCATGCGGAAGCCGCCGAAGGCGATGCCGGACCAGACGACGAGCGCGGAAACAGCGGGCCAGATGGTGCGCTTTTCGCCCTCGAAGAAGTCGCTGAATATCCAGACCTGGGGCGCGAGCGGCAGGTGGTAGACGAAAACCGACAACGCGAGTTCGCTTGGTTCGCCGCTTCCGCCCAGTCCGCCGCTCACGGCGAGAAGGACAGGGCAGACCGCGCACCACAGGAACAGCGACGCCCCGGCGGCGAGGTACGCGGAGAGCGACCGGCCGAAGAGTCCGGAAAGCCCGAGCGCGAAGGACGCCGAGGCGCACGCGGCGGCGACGTTCAGCACCCAGCACGCGAGCAGTCCGGCGGCGGACAGTCCGCCCCAGACCGACGCGATTGCGAGGAACGGCAGCGAGAGGACGCCGAGCCAGACGGCGAACGTGCACGCGGCGAGCAGTTTCCCCGCCGCGATGCCGCGGGCGGACATCGGGGAGTTCACGAGCGCGGCGATCGTGCGCCGCTCGCGCTCCTGCGAGATGCGCTGCGCGGCGCCGAGCGTCGAGAGCAGCACCAGCAGCGCGCCGTGGCCGAAGATCGCGAAACCGGAAACGACCCGCGCGCCGACGGGAAGCGCCTGGGAGGAGGATCCGGTGTCGTCCACGGCCAGCGAGATCAGGGCGAGCGCAAGCGGAACGGCGAGGCAGAACAGGGCCAGCACCCAGAGCCTGCGCTCGCGGACGCGGGACCGCAGGTCGAGCCGGCAAACGGGGTTGTCGAACGGATTTTTCACTGCTTGCGCCCTCCGTGCAGGATTTCCAGCACTTTTTCGTTGAGCCCGGCGGCGGACGATTCCTCGAACGCGACGCCCGCCCCGGCAAGCGCGGCCCGTGCCTTGGCGAGAGTTTCTTCGCCGCCTTGCACCACGATGCGGTGCGCGTCGCCTTCGAACCCGCGGTGCAGCTCCTCGCGCGTGAAGAACGTCCTGCCGGGCGCGACTTCGGCCCATTTGCCGTCCACCATCACGGCGAAGCGGTCGGCGAGGTCCTCCAGTTCCGGCAGGATGTGGGACGAAACGACCATCGTGCGGCCGTCCGCCGCGAGGCTGCGCACCGTTTCGAGGAGGTCCGCCCGGGCGCCGACGTCGAGGCCGGCCGCGGGTTCGTCGAGCAGCATGACCGGGGCGTCCGCGAGGAGCGCGCGGCCGAGCGCGAGCCTGCGCTGCCAGCCGGCGGAAAGCGTTTCCACTTCCGCGTCCAGCCACGGACCGAGGCCGAGCGCGTCGGCCGTTTCCGCGACGCGGCGGGAGAGGGCGCTGCCGGAGAGGCCGAACACGCGCCCGAAGAATTCGAGGTACTCGCGCGACGAAACGTCGGTGTACACGCCGAGCGGGTCGGGCATGAGCGCCATGAGCCGGGCCGCCTTTTCGGGGGCGCCGGTGACGTCCTCCCCGCACGCTTCCACCTTGCCCGCGGCGGGGCGCAGCAAACCGGCGAGGAGTTTGAGCAGCGTCGATTTGCCGGCTCCGTTCGGGCCGGCGAGTCCGAGGACTTCGCCTTTGCGGACTTCGAGCGAGAGGTCGCGCACGGCTTCGACCCCGTTGGGGTAGCGCTTGCGCAGACCGGTCGCCCGGAGCAGGACTTCCCTTTCGCCGGTCTCGTTCATTGCAGCACCTCCACGTACACGACGCGCCCGGTGGTTTCGTGCGGTTTGCGCGCAAACGGGAACGACGCTTCGAGCGCCGGCCCGGGCCCGGTGCAGGGGGCGTCCGGCGCGGCGAGGCCGATCGCGAGGACGTCGTCCAGCATGTCGATGGATCCTTTCGGGACTTTTTTCGGCCGGTCGGCGGCGGAGTCGCCGTCCGAACCGCCTGAACCGCCGAGATAAAACTTGGCCCACGGGACGATTCCCGACAGGTCTATCGCGAACGGCGCCCTGGCGAACACGTTTTCGAACCTCTTGAGGGCGTCCGACTTGGAGAGGCCCTTGTCGAACCGCATCGAAGCGTCCAGAGCGACGGTCGTGCCGGCCTGCATCGGTCCCAGCGCGTACCACTGACCGCGGGCGAAGACCCACACGGCGGAAAAGTCCATGTTCGCGGTGATTTCCCGGCGCGGCGTCCGCACCTTGCCCATGGGCCCGCAGGTGCCGTGCGTCCAATCCTCGAGGAGTTTCGCGAAGGAGTCCGCCGCTTCGGGAGAAGGCGCTGTTCCGCCGGTCTCGGCCCAGAAGAAATCCGCCGGGACGGCATCCGGATCGGGGGAAACCGAAAACGGCTTTTCGTTCGGGATGAAACGCCGCGCGGTCGCGGTCTTGGTCCTGCCGCGGTCGCGACGCGGACCGGTCGTGGCCGAAGCGCCGGTGGCGCCGTCAGTCTCGACCGAGATCCCGCGGCCGGCAACGCCGGGGAAGTCCCAGTACGAGTCGACAGGGGCGACCCACGTGCCGGCTCGGGTGTTCCAGACCGCGGACTTCGCGTCGATCGCGTTCTCCCGGCCCTTGGCGACCGAATACGCCTCGGGGAGTCCGGACACCCCGAACCTCCATTCCGTGACGTCGGAGCGCGGTTCGGTGTCGAGCGCGAGCGGGACGACCCACAGGCCGACCGCGGCCGCCGCGAGCGAAAGCGCGGGCAGCGCTTTCCAGACTGGCATGCGGGCTTCGCCGCGGCGCGCCGCGAAGAACGTGGCGAGTACCGCGGCCACGGCGAGCGCGAACAGCAGGAGGAACCAGACGGTGGCGGTCCTGAAACGCTCGACGTCGCGCCCCAGCAGGTCGTCCGGGACGAGAACCGCGGAAAGCTTTTTCCACGTGACCGCCGTTTCGTCGTCGGACTGCCGGTCGCCGCTTTTGCGCACGCGACTCCACGGGAACTTGCCGAGCGGGGTCTGGCCGAACTCCATTCCGTGCGCGGACGGAGACCTGGGCCCGTCGTCAGGGTCCACTATCCGCGGTTCCGGCTCCTCCGGCGCTCCGGCGGCGCGGAGGC
>JAFUXX010000278.1 GCA_017476965.1 Kiritimatiellia bacterium
CGCCCGTCGAACCAGGCTTCGTACCCTGATTCCTGGAGGTCTTCGCGCACAAGTATCGACATTTCATCGGACTGGGTGTAGCCGAACACCGCGACGCCCATCTGTTCGCAGGTGTATTTGAGAGTCTGCGCCATGAGGTCGCCGAGGCGGTGGTCAAAAGGCTTTTCGCATCCCGTCTGCCGCACCCAGCGGTGGAAACCGCGTCCGTCGAGTCGCACCACGTATGGGAGCCTTGCCGGCAGTTTTGCATCCCAGCAAGCCTCCTGCCGTTTGAGATAGTCCCCTAGAGTTTGCTTTGCAGTCATGTCAGAAATCCTTCCATGGTTCAATTTCAAATGTTCCGTCCGCGATGCGGGCGAAGAAAAGTTCGTCGAATCCTTCGTCAAACGACGGCAGTTCAAGTTGCGCGGCCATGCCGAGCACGGCGAGACGCTTGATTCTTGCCGTTCCTTGGCGGTTGTCGTTGCGTGCGAGGCAGTCGGCCAGCACGGACTGGAAAAACGGCTCTTCTCGGTTTTGCGGTAAAGGCGCCTGGGAGCAGCGGCTCCTAGAGAACGGCTAGACGCCGTTGCTTCCAAGCTCAAACTGCGTATCATCGTTCTTTTTCAACTGACGAGAAGGAAAGAAACGCAATGCAGTCTGTGGGCCCGGAGTATACACAAGGCGTCTGGCGCTTTCAAGAACAAATCGAAACCGAGGAACCGATCACGGATCGCCGGGGGCATCCGCGACGGCTTCAGGTGCGTTGGCTGGTTCGCGACCGCCACCTCTGCCCGCATTGCGGGGCCGAGATCGGGCACCCATACAAGGAGCGCGTGCGCGACGTGCGCGGACTTCCGGACGGCCGCTGCGACGTGCTGTACCACGTCCAGATGCACCGCTACCGATGCATCGCGTGCGGAAGACGCTCCTACGAGACGCTTCCCTTCCTTTCGAGCCCGAAGTCCCGCATCACGAGGCAGCTGGAGCGGACGATCGTGGAGATGCGCGGCTGGGCCAGCATCAAGGACATCGCCGAGCACTTCAACCTGCCGTGGGAAACGGTCAAGGACGCCGAGAAGGCGGCGCTGAAACGACGCTACGCCCGCGTCCCGCTCGCCGGCGTGAGGCACGTCGGCCTCGACGAAATCTACGTTTCGGGCAAAGGGGAGCGAGCGAAGCGCTTCCTCACCATCGTGCGAGATCTGGACACCGGGGCGGTGCTGGAGGTGGCCGACGGAAAGGGCAAGGACGCGCTGGCGAAGTTTGCGCGCCGCATGCGCAAGTACCGCAGGAATGTCGAATCGATTTGCATGGACATGTCCAATTCCTACGCTCCCTGGGCCGAGGAGACCTTTCCGAACGCCCGTGTCGTCTACGACCACTTCCACCTGATCAAGAGCCTCAACGAAAAGGTCGATGCCGTCCGGCGCCGCGCCGCGCGAAACGCCGACGAACAGACACGCAAGGTCATCAAGGCCCATCGCTACGACGTGCTCGGGGCTCCGGAGAACCTGACGACGGACGGCCGCAAGGCGCTGGACGAGATTCTGTCGACCTTCGAGGAGGTGTCGCAGGCACACGGCCTGCGCGAGCAGGTGCGGAGCATCTACGCGACGGCCAAGACCGAGCCGGAGGCGAGGGTGGCCTTCGAGCGGTGGTGCGCCGCAGCCGAAGCGTCGGCCGTGCCCGAATGCCGGGCCATGGCCGGAACCGTGCGCAGGCATCTGGACGGCATCCTCGGCTACTGGATCTTCGGCGGCGCGAACAACGCCTCCGCCGAGGGCTTCAACAACAAGATTCGATGGCTGATTCGCGTCGCCTACGGCTACCAGGACCGGGAATACTTCAAACTCAAGATCTTCGCCCTGCCGGAAACCCGCCTCGACCGCGCGCTCTGACCTTTACCGCAAAACCGAGAAGAGCCGGAAAAACACCCCGACGATCCTGTACTCTGCGGCTTTCGCGGGAGCGATGTATTTGGCGCGGAACGCCTTTGTCACATTCGTGTTGTCCACTACAACCGACCGTTTCGCGACCAATGCCGTGTCAAATGCCGCCTTTTCCCGCGCTCTCGTCCTGAGTGCGTCAAGGGAGATGCAATCCAAATCCAGTTCTTCCAAGACGCGGTGAAAGAACGTTGACTTCCCGCTAGCCGGGATGCCGATGAAAACGAGCAGAATCGGAGCGGTCTCCGCACCGACTTGAAGTCTGGTTCTGAACTCGCATGGAGTCATGTCGGTTCACTTTGAAAAGTTTTCGTTGATGTCGCTGAAAAACGATCCAATTCTGCGACTCGTTCGCGATGTCGTGGAATCTTTTTGAGGATTCTTGAAATAAGGGCCCGGTATGGAATGTCCAGGTGCTGGATGCTTTCTGGAACACTACTTGCTTCTTCCACTTCCTTGGCGATTCTGTTGAATTCCGCCTCCGTTAGAAACTCCGGGCCTCCGGATGATGAAGACTCCAGCCAGAGATCTTTTTCATCATCGCCAAGAGATTCGAAACCTTCAACTTCTGTTTTATGCCACTCTGCGAAGGATCCCCCTTCCTTGATATGCCTTTCAAGGTGCTCCAAATTCATCCAGTCGAGGGACAAATTCTCCGCCAACTGGAATAGAGATGCGCTGACATCGCGTTGTGATTCGGGAAGCGGCAGATCTGTTTCATAGAGGTAATCAGCGAGCCAGTTCAAATACAGATCATAGTCATTCTCGTTGAGAGCGGATACTACCGCCGTCCCATCTGGTCTTCTGGGAATAATCCAATCAACGTAGGCGCGTGGGTACGGGAGGACAATCATGCTCATGGTATGTGCAAGTGTTGTGTCTTAAGGTGACGACCCAATTCTGTTCCTCGTCAGTTCGCTGGCGGCCAGATGAAGCCGAAGTCGGAGCGCTTGATCTTGCACTGCGGCTCGCCGTCGTGCCAAAAGACAAGCCCTTCGATCTCATGTTCGCAAAGATAGTCGCGGATGCCGTCGAACGTGCGTTTGAAAAGTGTCGGAATCTTCTTCATGATCTTATTTCAGCAAGAACGGAGGGTAGGCGTCAATGTCGCCGCGCAGGTGCCGCGCGAGGAGGAGCGCCTGGACATAGGGCAGGAGGCCGATCTCGACCTTTTCGCCGAGGAAGGGATGGACGATGGTCTCCTGCTTTTTCTTTTGCCACGCGAGCAGCACTGTCTTGCGGGCGTCGTCCTTCATCTCGACGGCGCCGCTTTCGGATGTCTTAAAATCCTTCGGGCCGAGCTGCTGCAAGTTGACGAGCGAAAGCGCGGCGCGATCCGCGAGCGGCGCGCGGAACTCCTCCATCAGGTCGAGCGCGAGACTGTCGCGTCCCGGCCGTGGCGCGTGGAGGAAGCCGATCTGGGGATCGAGTCCGACGCTTTCCAGCGCGCCCGCGCAGTCGTGCGCGAGGAGCGTGTAGTGGAACGACAGCAGCGCGTTCATCGGATCGAGCGGTGGGCGCCGGTTGCGGTTATGAATGGCGAAGGCATCGCGCTGCGCGACGAGCAGCCCGTTGAACGCCTCGAAGTAGCGAGCGGCGGCGCTCCCTTCCACGCCGCGCACTTCGTCAGTTGTCCCGGCCTTGCGCAACTGGGGCACGAGCGCCGCGAGCTCGACCACGGCGAGCGCGCAGGCGACGTCTTCGCCGTGGTCGCGGAGGCGGCGTTGAAGAATCGTCCGCGCGTTGAGAATCTTGCCCGCGACGAAGCTCGCGGCGAGGTCCCGCGCGTGCGCCGGATCGCCCGCGGCCTTCATCTGGGCGACGCGCAGGAGGACGTTGCCCGAGACTGGCCCCGCCACGCGGGCGAGGAACCGGCCGTGTTCCGTGAGAAAGCTCACGTGGACGCCGCGCTCGCCGCACAATCCCAGCAGGAACGGACTGCACAGGACGTTGCCGAAGCAGATAATCCCGGAAAGCGTGTGGATCGGGATGCGCGCGACGACGGCCCGCTCCCGCTCCACGACGACGGTCTCGCCCTCCTGCCGGAGATAGGAGCCTTGCGACTGGACGTAAAGGGTGTTGAGGAGTTTTTTCATGCGGACGCCTCCGTCATTGCCCTGTCGAGCCAAGCCCGCGCGGAACGGTGCGAGTCAAGCAGCTTCGGGCGGCATTCCTCGACGAGCGAGCAGGACGCACACCATTTACCAAAGGAGGGTGGCGGTGTTTCGCCGGAGGCGATCAGCTCGCGGACGCCGTTCGCCGCTTCCTGCGTCAGGCGGCGCAGCTCCCCGTCGAATGCGACGTCCGTCCGTCGCCGCGGCTCGCCGTAGAAGAGCGCCCCGGCGGGGATCGATACGCCGAGCATTTCTTCGAGGCAGACCGCTTGCGCGCAAAGCTGGACTTCGTCGGCGCGGTGGGACTTGGGCTTGCCTCGCTTGTATTCGACGGGGAAAGGCCGCCAGAAACCTGACAGACCGGGCAGCGGCGCGGCGATCCGCGTTCCGCCGGCGTCCCGTTCCGCGGGCGCTAGGTGGAACTCCACCATGTCCGCG
>JAFUXX010000279.1 GCA_017476965.1 Kiritimatiellia bacterium
GGCGCCCGCCCGGCCCACGCGGACGAAAGCGGCGCGCCCCTGCGCATCGGCAACGCGCGCGCCGCGTTCTTCGCGCTGCGCGTGCGCAGGATGGCGCCGTCCGACATAGTGTTCGAGCCGCAGTCCCGCAAGTGGGCCGGCGCCGCGGCGGCGATGGAAACCGCTTCGAAGGAGGACGACGACGCGCGCGTCGAGGAGCCGCTGCGCTCCATGCTGCGCCCGTACCAGAAGCGCGGCGTCGCATGGCTGCGCGGGCTCGAACGCGGAGGGTTCTCGGGAATCCTCGCGGACGAAATGGGCCTCGGCAAGACGGTCCAGACGCTGGCCTGGCTCTCGCTGCCGCGCGTCAACCCCGCGCACCGCGGCCTCCCGGCCCTCGTCGTGTGCCCCACGTCGCTCGTTTCCAACTGGATCGAAGAAGCGCAGAAGTTCACGCCGAAGATGCGCGTCCTCGCGATGCACGGCGAGTCGCGCGACGCGCTCATGGCCGGCACGTCGCCGGGCAAGACGCTCGACCCGGCCAAGTTCGCCACGGCGCTCCTGGGGACGGACCTCGTGGTGGCGTCCTACGCCACGCTGCGCCGCGACGTGGCGGTCTACGAGCGCAACGGATTCTCCGCGTGCGTCGTGGACGAAGCGCAGAACATCAAGAACCGCACCACGCAGAACGCGGAGTGCGTGAAGCGCGTCCCCGCCGCGCTGCGCCTCGCGGTGACCGGCACGCCGATCGAAAACTCGCCGGCCGATCTCTGGAGCATCGAGGACTTCCTCATGCGCGGATACCTCGGCGACTGGAACGACTTCCGCATCCGCTACGAGGCTCCCATCGCGCTCGGGTCCGCGCCGGACCGCACCCCGCAGCAGTGGCGCGAGGCGCGCGACGCGCTCGACCGCCTGCGCGACCTCGTGCGCCCGTACCTGCTGCGCCGCCTCAAGACGGACGTGGCGAAGGACCTGCCGCCCAAGACGGTGCAGGTCGTCTTCCGCGAGCTCGGGCCGGAGCAGCGCGCCGTCTACGCGCGCTACTTCAAGGCCGCGCGTTCGCAGGTTTCCGACGCGCTCGGCACGGCCGGGCTCGCCCGCAGCCGCATGCTCGTGCTCACGGCCCTGCTGCGCCTGCGCCAGGCGGCGTGCCACCTCGCGCTGCTCGGCGACGAATCTCTCCGCGCCGATCCGCCGGCGCATCCGTCGGCGAAGCTGGAGTGGCTCATGGAGTTTCTCGAACAGGCGAGGGAGGAGGGCCACCGCGTCCTCGTCTTCTCGCAGTTCGTCGAGATGCTCAAGCTCGTGCGCGCCGCGCTGGACTCCGCCGGCGTGAAGTACTGCTACCTCGACGGCGCGTCGAAGGACCGCGCGGAGCAGGTGCACCTCTTCAACGCCACGGCTTCGATCCCAGTGTTCCTCATTTCGCTCAAGGCCGGCGGCACGGGTTTGAACCTCACCGGCGCGGACGAAGTGGTCCTCTTCGACCCGTGGTGGAACCCCGCGGCGGAGGACCAGGCCGTGGACCGCGCCCACCGCATCGGCCAGACGCGCAACGTCCGCGCGATAAAGCTCGTCGCGCGCGGCACGGTGGAGGAGAAGGTCTACGCCATGCAGCGCCGCAAAAAGGCCGTCATCGCCGCGACGATCCAGACGTCCGACGAAGCCGCGCTCTCGGCGCTCGACGAAAGCGACGTCCGCCGTCTGTTCGATCTGTAAGCAGGACCGCGCAAAGTGAAAAACAGCGCCTTTTCTTTCATCAAACCCCACGCGATGGTCTCCCAGCCCGTCGTGAACGCGATCGCCGACAGGCTGGAGGAAGCCGGTGTGCGAGTTTCGCACATGGAGCGGATCGGCGCGGACCGCCTCCCCGCGCTTTTCGACGCCCACTCCGGCGCCGTGGCGCGCGTCGCCCGCGCGGCCTCCGCCGAAAGCGCTTTCGGCCCCGACGGGCGCGCGCGTTTCTCCGCGGCGTTCGGCGAAGATTTCTCCGCGGCGGCGGCGCATGGCCGCGTCCTCCTGCCCGACGCCGCGATCGCCGCTTTCGGAACCGATCCGGACGGCCTGCTCCGCATCTGGGGCTCCGGCTACGCCGAAGAACTCGCGCCCGGCCTCTTCGTCGCGAAGTGCGAAAAGCCGTGCCACCACCACCACGACCACGACCATTGCGGTTGCGGCCACGACCACGACCACGACCACGGCGATTGCGGTTGCGATCATGAAGCGCGCTACGTCGTGAACGGCTTCTACCCGGCCGAGCGCGCGCCGTACGCGGACCCCGCGGGCCCGGGCGTGATGGCGATGGTCCTAGATTTCGACATCGACTGGATGGAGTTCAACGACGTCGTTATCGGCGACAAAGCTCCAGGCGGCGCGCTGGAAGAATCGATCCGCGGGTTCCTCTACGACCGCCGCGACGCGCTCGGAATGCGCATCGACCTGTACGACAACGTCCTGCACGCGAGCCGCAACGCATTCGAAGCGCTGTGCGACAAGATCGTCTGGCTCCCGCCGGCCCGCCGCCGCGACGACCCGCTCCTGCGCGCGCTCCGCGCCGCGAAGGCGCTCCCC
>JAFUXX010000280.1 GCA_017476965.1 Kiritimatiellia bacterium
ACGGCCGGCGATCCGGAGCGCGCGGCCGCCGGCCACGGCGTCCTCGAACGCCGCGGGATCCGGGTACGCGATGCGGACCGCCCCCGGGCCGTCGCGGAACGAAAGCAGCCTGTTGCGGCGGGACAGGTCGAGAAGCATCGCGCACCAGCGCGAGACGCGCGGCGGCAGGGACTTGCGCCCGGCCCCGGCCTGGTCGCATCCCTCCTCCGCGGAAGCGGTTTCCACGGGTTGTTCGTTCATGGCGGGAAGCATACCACCCGCCGCCGACCCGCGCAACCGCGGCGCGGCGGCGTGCTTTGCAACGCAGGGCTTTTTGGCGTATCATCGCGGGCATGGCGCCGGCTCCGAAGTTCATACAGCAAAAGCGCCGCCGCGCAGCCGCCGCGAAGGCGGCCGCGGCGGCGAAGGCGCATCCCGTCACGGGCCAGACGGAAGAGCTCGCGGGAAGCGTCAAAAGCGTCGTTTACCACAACGAGCAGACCGGGTGGCTCGTCGCGACGGTGCGCATCGACGGCGCGGGCGGCGAGGAGACGACCGTCGTGGGCACCTGCCCGTCGGCATGGGTCGGCGAGGAGATACGCGCCACGGGGCGCTGGGTCCGCGACCCGGCGCACGGGCTGCAGTTCAAGGCCGATTCGATCACGTGCGTCGCGCCGAGTTCCGCCGAAGGGATCAAGCGCTACCTCGCGAGCGGGATAATCCGCGGCGTGGGGCCCAAGACCGCCGAGCGCATCGTCGAAAAGTTCGGCGACCGGACGCTCGAAATCCTCGAAAAGCAGTCGGGCATGCTCTCCGAAGTGGACGGCGTGAGCGAACGCCTGCGCATCGCCATCAAGAAGGGGTGGGACGCCAACCGCGGCACCCGCGAGGCGATGATCTTCCTGCAGGGGCACGGCATTTCCGCCAACGCGTCGGCGAAAATCTGGAAGCAGTACGGCCCGGACACCGTCGCGATGGTGAAATCGAACCCCTACCGGCTGTGCGCGGACATCTGGGGCATCGGCTTCCTGAAGGCGGACGAAATCGCGCGCAAGGTCGGCATCTCGCACGATTCGCCGCTGCGCGCGAAGGCGGGCGTGTACCACGTGATGCAGACGCTCGCCGAGGAAGGCCACTGCTACACGGAAAAGCCGGAACTGCTGCTGCGCGCCTCGGAGCAGCTGCGCATCCCGGTGGACGCGCTCGAAACCGCGCTCGACGCCGAGATCGAAGCGGGGCGCGTGGCGAACGACGGCGGGCGGCTGTACCTCAAGCGGCTCTTCCACGCGGAGCGGATCGTCGCGCGGCGGATCGTCACGCTCATGGACACCCGCCCCGGCTTCCCGAAAATCGACGCCCCGGCCGCGGTGAAGTGGGTTTCGGGACGGCTGCCGTTCGCCCTTTCGCCGCAGCAGGCGGCGGCGGTGCGGATGGCGCTCGAAAACAAGGTTTCCGTCGTGACGGGCGGCCCGGGCGTCGGCAAGACCACGATCATCAAGGCGCTCTGCGAAATATGGCGCGCCAAGAAGATGGAGGTGCGCCTCGTCGCCCCGACCGGCCGCGCCGCGCGCCGCATGGGGGAATCGACCGGCTTCGAGGCGCAGACCATCCACAGGCTGCTCAAGTGGAACCCGCAGGAGTCGCGGTTCGTGCACGGCGCGGACAACCCGGTCGAAGCGGACGCCTTCGTCGTGGACGAAAGCTCGATGATCGACGTCGAGCTGGCGCAGTCGTTCCTCCAGGCGCTGCGGTCGACGTCGGCGCTCGTGTTGGTCGGCGACACGGACCAGCTGCCTTCGGTCGGCCCGGGCAACGTCCTGCGCGACATAATCGCCTCCGGCGAAGTGCCGTGCGCGAAACTCGACGTGATCTTCCGGCAGAAGACCGGCGGCCAGATCGTGCGCAACGCCCACCGCGTGAACTCGGGCGAAGGGTTCCTGCCGCCGGACGATCCCGCGGGGTCCGATTTCTTCTTCGTGCCGTGCGACGACCCGGAGCGGACGCTCGCGCGCGTCGTGGAAATGGTCGAAAGCAGGATTCCGCGGCGGTACGGCTTTTCCCCGCTGCGCGACATACAGGTGCTCACGCCGATGCGGAAAAACCTGCTCGGCGCGGACAACCTGAACACCATCCTGCAGGAGCGACTGAACCCGGCCGGCCCCGCGCTGCACCGATTCGGGCGCGCCTACCGCGTGGGCGACCGCGTGATGCAGGTGCGCAACGACTACGAAAAGGAAGTGTTCAACGGCGACATCGGGTTCGTGACGAACGTGCTGCAGGAAGCTGGGACGCTCGAAGTGGACTTCGAAGGCGAGCGCGTCACGTACTCGGCGGCGGAGCTGGACGAACTGGTCCACGCCTACGCGACGAGCATCCACAAGTCGCAAGGCAGCGAATACCCGGCCGTCGTGATCGTGATCGCCAAGCAGCACTACATGATGCTGCAGCGCAACCTGCTCTACACCGCGATCACGCGCGGCAAAAAGCTGGTGTGCGTGGTGGGTTCGCCGTGGGCGATCGGCAAGGCGATCGAAAACAACTCGACGCTCGAACGCCGCACGGCGCTGGCCGAAAGGCTGCGCAGCCCGGTGCTGCCGCCCCTGGACCTCGGCGTGGCGGAAGAATCCTGACTAGTCGGCGCCGTCCGTCGCGCCCTTCACGCGCGGGCTGCCCGCGCTCTTCCACTTGAGCCACGCCGCGATGAACGGCGCCAGGTCGCCGTCGAGCACGGCCTGCACGTTGCCGGTTTCGTGGCCGGTGCGCAGGTCCTTGGCCAGCGTGTAGGGCTGCAGGACGTACGACCGGATCTGGTTGCCCCAGGAGATGGAGCCCTTTTCGCCGTAGAAGCGCTCCATCGCGGCGCGCTTCTTGTCCTCCTCGTACTCGTACACCTTGGCGCGCAGGACCGCCATCGCCTTCTTGCGGTTGGCGAACTGGGAGCGCTCCGCGTCGCACGTAACGACGATCCCCGTCGGCACGTGCCGGATGCGGATGGCAGAATCGGTCTTGTTGACGTGCTGGCCGCCGGCGCCGCCGGAGCGGAAAGTGTCGATTTCGAGGTCTTCCGGCTTGAGCTCGACGGTTGTTTCGTCCTCGATTTCGGCGACGACGTCGAGCGATGCGAACGAAGTGTGGCGGCGGGCGTTGGAATCGAAGGGAGAAATGCGCACGAGGCGGTGGACGCCGCGCTCGGCCTTGAGCAGGCCGTACGCGTTGGTGCCGCGCACGGCGAAAGTGCACGTCACGAGACCCGCTTCGTCGCCCGGGGTTTCGTCCATCTTTTCGAGGTCGAAACCGGCGCGCTCGCAGTACCGCGAATACATCCGCAGCAGCATCGAAACCCAGTCGCACGCCTCGGTGCCGCCGGCGCCGGCGTGGAGCGTGAGGTACGCGTTGCAGCGGTCGAACGGCCCGTTGAGGAGCGACTGCGTGCGCAGCGCCTCGTAGTCGCCCTCGGCCTTTTCGGCAATCGCCGCGGCCTCGGCGAACGCTTCGTCGCGGCCGGGGCCTTCGGGCTCCGCGCCGGCGAGTTCGGCCATCGCGGCGGCGTCGTCGAGGGCGGCGACGAGTTCGTCGTAGGGCTTGAGCACGGCCTTGAGCGCGTTGGCGGCGGCGATCGTCTCCTGCGCGGACTTGGGGTCGTCCCAGAAGCCGGCGGAGGCGGTCTTTTCTTCGAGCGCGGCGGCGTCGCGGCGCTTCGCGTCGACGTCGAGGTACCTGCGCATTTCGGACAGGCCGGAGCGCAGCGCTTCGAGACGGGCGGGAAATTCTTCGGGAGCGATCATTTCGTGTCTTTTCCGTTTGCGGAGTGCCGCGCGCAGTGCGCGACGAGCCGCAGGACGCGCACGGCGCTCGCCTGCACCGCGCCGCGCGGGATGCGGCCGTCGCGGAGGGCGTCGCGCACGAGGTCGCGCTTCGCGGCCACGCCCGGGGCTATCACGTCGTTGCCCGCGGTCTGGTGGCGGAGGTTGTCCGCCGCGTTCCACCAGTCCGTCATCACCACGCCGTCCCAGCCCCATTCGCCTCGCAGCACTCCCGCGAGGAGCGGGCGCGTGGTGGCGACCCAGTCGCCGTCGAGGCGGTTGTAGCTCGTCATGAGCGCGAGGGGTCGGCCTTCGTCGCACGCGAAGCGGAACGCCCGCAGGTATAGCTCGCGCAGCGCGCGCTCGGAAACGACGTTTTCCTCCCTGCCCCGCTCCGTTTCCTGGTTGTTGGTGCAGAAGTGCTTCACGGTCGCGTAGCGGCCCGAAGGCGTGCCGTCTTCGCGCGTCTGCACGCCGCGGACCACCCCCGCGGCCGTGCGGCCCGCGATGAGCGGGTCTTCCGAAAAGTACTCGAAGTTGCGTCCGCAAAGCGGGTTGCGGTGGAGGTTGAGCCCGGGCGCGAGCCAGCCGGAAACGCCGGAGAGCTCCAGGTCGGACTGCGCGCAGCGCCCGAGGCTCTCCGCGGCGGCGGGGTCCCACGCCTGCGCGAGCGCGGTCCCGCACGGGAAGGCGAACGTCGTGCGCGCCATCTGGGAATCGAGCGACGGGTCTTCGCCGAATATCGAAAGGCGCACGCCGGACGGGCCGTCCGCGCACGGCGTGCGCGGGATGGCGTACTTTTCGGAGAACCAGAATTCGGCCCCTTCGCCGCGCACGGTGCCCTTGAAGCCGCCCACGCCGGTGCCGCCCTCGACGGAGCCCTGCATGTCGTCGAACACGAGCATGTTCACGCAATTGGCGAGCTCTTCGTCGTCCATGCGCGCGACGACGTCTTCG
>JAFUXX010000281.1 GCA_017476965.1 Kiritimatiellia bacterium
AACTCGGCGGACGCCCCCCGCTTGCTCGGTCTCGGCGGCGAGCCCGCGCCGGACTACGCCGAATCCGTCGCCGCCTGGTACACCCTGCGCCTCCCGCCGCTCGGCCCGCCGGAATGCGCCCGCGGGCTCCGCGATCGCCCCAAGGCCGTTCCACTCGGCCACCAGGGAGAAATGGCCATCCTGAAAGCGCGCGGCCGCCCCGGCGAAGGCCTCGTGCCGCCGCTCCCGCCGGACGTCGCCCCCGTCGCCGAATACGGCGAAGCGGAACTCGCGACCGTCGCCGCCTGGCGAGAAGCGTCCGCCGCCTCGTCCTCCGCGTCCGCTTCGACGAACGGCCCGGCCCCGGCGGACTCCCTCCGCGCCCTGTGCGAATCCCGTCCAGACGT
This sequence comes from Kiritimatiellia bacterium, assembly GCA_017476965.1. GTDB lineage: Bacteria > Verrucomicrobiota > Kiritimatiellia > RFP12 > UBA3636 > UBA3636. The sequence continues at coordinate 387 of JAFUXX010000281.1, forward strand.
TCCGCTCTTCCACGAGGTTCTGGCCGATTCCTTCATGCGCGGCGGCGACTGGACCGCGGCCTGCAACGAATACTCCGCCGCGTCGCGTCTCGGCTGGAACATGGTGCGCGCCAACCGCATGCAGGCCCGCTGCCACGCCGCCATCGGCAACGTCCCGGCCGCCATCGACCGTGCCGAAGCCGCATTCATGGCCGACCAGACCGATCCTCTGCCCCGCCGCGAGCTCGCCGACCTGCTGCTGCGCACCGGCGCGGCGCTCACCGCGTCGGGCAAGCTGCGCGAGGCGCGCGGCTGCATCGACCGCTCGCTCCTGCTCGCGCCGGACTCCCCGGCCGGGCTTTTCGAACGCGCGCGGCTCGACCTCGCCGCGGGCGCGACGAACGACGCCGTCGCCGGCCTGCGCGGCATCCTCCGCAAGCGGCCCGGTTACAAGCCCGCGGCCGCCCTTTTGGAGAAAATCGCAAAATGAACTCCGCAGAAAGCCTCTCCGCCCGGATTCGCGAACTGGCCCGCGAACGCGGCGCCACGATTCTCGCGCACAACTACACGCACGCGGAAGTGCAAGACGTCGCCGATTTCGTCGGCGATTCTCTCCAGCTTTCCGTCGAGGCCAAGCGCGCCAACGCCGGAGTCATCGTCTTCTGCGGCGTCCGCTTCATGGCCGAGACCGCGAAGATTCTCTCGCCGGGGTCGGTCGTGCTGCACCCCGTCGTACACGCCGGCTGCCCGATGGCCGACATGGCGCCGGAGGACGCCGTGGCGCGCTGGAAGGCCGCGCACCCGGACCACGCGCTCGTCGCCTACGTGAACTCCACCGCGGCCTGCAAGGCGCAGGTGGACGTCTGCTGCACCTCCGCCAACGCGGAGAAGATCGTGAAGGCGATTCCGGCGGACAAGCCGATCATGTTCCTGCCCGACCGCAACCTCGGCGCGAACGTCATGGCCGCGACGGGGCGCAAGATGGACCTCTGGCCCGGCTTCTGCCCCACGCACAACAGGATCGAGCCCGAAATGGCCGCGGCGGCGCGCGCGGCGCACCCGGACGCGAAGTTCGTCTGCCACCCGGAATGCCTCCCGGCGGTCGTCGCGATGGCGGACGCCGCCCTCTCGACCGGCGGAATGCTCAGGTACGTCCGCGAGACCGACGCCCGCGAGATAATAGTCGGCACCGAAACCGGAATCCTCCACAGGATGCGCAAGGAGGCGCCGGACAAGATCCTGCACCCGCTCCAGCCGCTTCCTACGTGCCCGAACATGAAGAAGATTTCGCTGGAGGACATTTTGCGCGCGCTCGAAACGATGGCCCCGGCCGTGGAGCTGCCCGAGGACCTCATGGACCGCGCCCGCGCGCCGATCGAGCGGATGCTGGAGATGTCCGCGTGAGCGGTCCTCCGCCGCTGCCCGGCGCGCGCTGGCGGCGCGTCCGCTCCGCTTCGGCCGATTTCTCCGCCGGCGAAAAGCCGGACCCGCGCCGCTGGGAGCCGCGCAACCCGTGGTTCGCCGGGCGGCCGCCGTGCCTGTTTTCCCCGCGCCTCGTTTCCTGCGCGGGCGGCGAGTTGCGCCTCGGCGCCGAGGAAACAGCCCACGCGCCGGACTCCTCCCGCCGCTTCCTGACGTCGATCCTGCGCTCCCGCGCCCGCTACGGGTACGGCTACTACGAAGCCTCGATCCGGACGATGGCGGCGGGCGTCTGCAACGCGTTCTGGCTCTACGACCCGCTCCCGCCCTCCGCCAAGCACCGCCCCGGCGGATTTTCCGAGGAAATCGACATCGTCGAAATCTTCGGCCGCGCGACGAACCCGGCGGACTCCGGCATCGCCTTCCACACCGTCCACCGGCTTGCGACCCCGTACTTCGAAGCCCGTTCCAACGGCGGAGTCTGCGCGCTTCCCGACAAATCGGCGCGCGTGCCGCTGTGGTTCGATCCCGCGGCCGGGTTCCACGACTACGGGCTGCTGTGGACCCCGGAAGAGCTGCGCTGGTACGTGGACGGGCGCGAAACGTTCCGCCGCCGCAACGACTTCTACCACCGCCCGCTGCGCATCATGCTCGACTGCGAGATCATGCTCGCGTGGGACGGCCTGCCGCGCGCCGCCGACCTCCCCGCGCAGATGCG
>JAFUXX010000282.1 GCA_017476965.1 Kiritimatiellia bacterium
ACGCCGGACGGCAAGACGTTCCGACTGCGCGGCAAGGGGTGCCCGACGCTCGACGGGCGCGGCACGGGCGACCTGCTCGCGCGCGTCGCGGTGGAGATCCCGGTGCGCCTGACCGACAGGCAGAAGCGCGCGCTGGAGGACTTCCAGGCCGCGTGGGACGACCGCTCGTACCCGGCAGCGCGGGCGTTCCGCGACCGCGTGGCGACGTTCTTCAAGGCGAAGGAGGACGTGAAGGGCGGCGGCGCCCGCTAGGGGCGGCCTCCCGCCGCGCGGCGTGAATAACCCGCGCGCGGGAGCCGTCAAACACGTTCCGGGCAGGCGCGCCGCGGCCCGGGCAAAAACCGAGGACACGGAGAATTGACGACGATCCGGGAACCGCTTTCGAGACCCGAGCCGCGCAACGCGTTGCAGCGGCTCGGCCGCGGTTTCGCGGACTTCATCGCGGAGGTGGGCTTCGCTTCGACGATATGCTTCTCGGCGATCGGCTGCTTCCGGTACGCCTTCGCGCCGCGCGCGCGGGCGGAGATCGTGCGGCAGCTGCACGTGTGCGCGGTGAAGAGCCTGCCCGTCGTTTCCGTGGTGGCGTTCTTCATCGGCATGATCCTCGCGCTGCAGATCGGCATCGAGCTGCGCACGTACAACCAGGAAGCGCTGACCGGCTCGGCCGTGATGGCGTCGATGCTGCGCGAAATGGGGCCGTTCATGGCGGGGCTCGTGCTCGCGGCGAGCGTCGGCGCGGCGATGGCGGCGCAGATAGGCACGATGGCGGTGAACGAGGAAATCGCGGCGCTGGAGATACTGGACATCGACCCGGTGCGCTTCCTCGTGATGCCGCGCATGGCCGCGCTCGTCGTGGCGGTGCCGATGATGTCGTTCTACACGTGCGCGCTCGGGGTGCTTGGCGGCGCGGTGGTGAGCCACACGCAGCTGGCGGTGCCGTGGGCGACGTATTTCCAGAACGCTATGGACTTCGCCGGCGAAAAGGCGCTGTGGGTCGGGCTCTTCAAGGCGTTCCTGTTCGGGTTCGTCATCGCCACGGTCTCGTGCCACCGCGGGTTCCGCACGGAACACGGCGCGGTGGGCGTGGGGCGCGCGACGCGGGAGAGCGTCGTGACGAATTTCCTTCTCATCCTCGTCGTCGGGTACTTCGTGACCCGGCTCTTCTACTGACGCGGGGAGGCACGGCGTGATACGGTTCGAACACGTGACCAAGACGTTCGGGAACGGCAAGCGCGTTCTCGACGACGTGTCGTTCGAAATCGCGAAGGGCGAGATTTTCACGATCGTGGGGCCGTCCGGCACGGGCAAGAGCGTGACGCTCAAGCACATGATCCGGCTCCTCACGCCGACCTCGGGGCGGGTGACGGTGGGCGGCGAGTGCGTGAGCGAGGCGACGGGCAAGGCGCTCTCGCGCATACGGTCGCGCTTCGGGTACCTTTTCCAGAGCGGCGCGCTGCTGGCGTGGATGGACGTGGCGGACAACGTGGCGCTCCCGCTGCGCGAGAAGACGAACCTCACCGAGGGCGAAATCGCCCGCCGCGTGGACGCCGCGCTCGACGCCGTGGGCCTCGCCGGCGAAGGGGCGTCGATGCCGTCCGACCTTTCCGGCGGAATGCAGAAGCGCGCGGGGCTCGCGCGCGCGATCGTGACCGAGCCGGAAATCGTGCTGTACGACGAACCCACGAGCGGCCTGGACCCCGTCACCTCGCGCCGCATCGACGAGCTCGTGAGCGACCTGTCGAGCCGCCTCGGCATCACGTCCGTCGTGGTCACGCACGACCTGCACAGCGCGCTCTCCATCTCCGACCGCATCGCGATGCTCGGCGGCGGCAAGGTGCTGGCGATCGAGCCGCCCGCCTCTTTCATCCGTTCAACGATTCCCCAGGCCCGGGCGTTCCTCGACGCCCAGTACGTGACGCGCCGCGGCGCCTGGGAAAAGACGACCGAAGAATAGCCATGTCCTCACGAAAAAACAGGGAATTCGCCGCGGAAATGGCGGTCGGCGCGCTCGTCGCCGCCGTTTTCGCCGGCCTGGCGGTTTTCACGATCGCTATTTCGGGCAAGTCGCTCTTCCGCAAGAACGTCTTCGAGATGGAAGCCGTGATGCCGGACGCGATGGGCCTGCGCGCCAACGACCCCGTGATCGCCCGCGGCACCACGGTGGGCTCCGTGACGCACGTCGGGTTCGAGCGCGACGGCGTGCACGTCCGCGCGCGGCTCGAAGCGCCGGTGGAGTTCCACGAGGGGTACGAAATAGTCGTCGTGTCCACGTCGATCCTCGGCGGGCGCCAGCTCGTGCTGAAAGAGGGCGACCCCGCCGCGCCGGTCGTGGCGGACGTCACGTCGCTCCGCGGCAAGCAGCCGTCGGACCTCATGGAGGACGCCTCCGCGGCCGTCGCCAAGGTCCGCGAGTTCCTCGACACCGACGCGCTCGACAACTTCCGCGCGTTTTCCGAAAACCTCAAGACCGTCGGCGCCCGCATCGAAAACGGCGAGGGCACGCTCGGCAAGCTGCTGTCGTCGGACGACGCGCTCTACTCCGATCTCGCCGCCGCGGTGGCGGACGCCAAGGACGCGATCGCCGATTTGAAGAGCATCGCCGCGCGTCTCGAAGCCGGCGAGGGGACGATCGGCAAGCTGCTCTCTTCGGACGACACCGTCTACCGCAACCTCGACGCCGCGGTGGCGGACGCCAAGGACGCGATCGCCGATTTGAAGAACATCGCCGACCGCCTCGAAAAGGGCGAAGGCACGCTCGGCAAGCTGCTGTCGTCGGACGATTCCGCGTACAAGGACCTCGCGGACACGCTCGCCAACCTGCGCTCCATCACCGACCGCCTCGAAAAGGGCGAAGGCACGCTCGGGCGCCTCCTTTCCTCCGACGACGAGCTGTACCGCAACGTGAACGGCACCGTGACCGACGCCCGCGAACTGCTCGACGACATGCGCGAGGCCAACACGCTCTCCACCTTCACGTCGCTGCTGTTCAGCGGATTCTAGGGCGGGTGCGCACGCGCACCCGCGCGGAACGCCGATTGCCGCATTGCCCCGCCGAATTTCCCCCGCCTTTCCCCCGCTTTTCCGCACAAGCCATGAAACCACTGCGCGACTACATCCACCTCATTCCCGATTTTCCCGGTCCCGGAGTGCTCTTCCGCGACATCACCGGAATCCTCGATTCCGGCGCCGGGTTCCGCCTCTGCTGCGACGAACTCTGCGAGCGTCTCAAGGGCGTGGATTTCGACCTCGTCGCCGGCATCGAGTCGCGCGGCTTCCTATTCGGCGCGCCGATCGCGGACCGCTTCCGCAAGGCTTTCGTCCCGGTGCGCAAGAAGGGCAAGCTCCCGCGCAAGACGATCTCCGAAACGTACACGCTCGAATACGGCGAAGCGACGATCGAGATGCACGATGACGCGGTGAAGCCCGGCCAGAAGGTCGTGCTCGTGGACGACCTCCTCGCCACGGGCGGCACGATGGCCGCCGCGTGCAACCTCGTCGAGCGCCTCGGCGGCGAGGTGGCGAAGGTGCTTTTCGTCGTGGAGCTCGAAGGGTTCGGCGCGCGGGAAACGAAGCTCGCCGGGCGTCCGGTTGAAACCCTCCTGCGCTACGAAGGCAAGTAGGGGAGGCGCCGTCATGGACGAGACCGAGCAGACCGCGCTTCCGCCTTTCGCGGACCGCCTTGCCGCGGTGGAGGACCGCATAGCCGCCGCGTGCGCGCGCGCCGGGCGCGACAGGTCCGAAGTGACGCTCGTGGGGGTGTCCAAGACGCAGCCGCCGGAGGTCGTCTCCGAAGCCGTGCGCGCGGGGCTTTCGACGCTGGGTGAAAACCGCGTGCAGGAAGCGCTCGCCAAGGCCCCGCTCTGCCCCTCGGCCGACTGGCACCTCATCGGGCCGCTGCAGAAGAACAAGGTCCGCCACGCGCTCTCGCTCTTTTCCACGATCCACGCGGTCGATTCGCTCGCCACGCTGGAAGCGATAGCCCGCGTTTCGGAGGAAACGGGCGCGCGGCCCGACGTGATGCTCGAAGTGAACGTGGCGGACGAAGCCACGAAGCACGGCTTTTCCCCGGTTTCGGTGCGGGACGCGGTGCGCGCCTCGCTAGACCTCGGCGGGCTGCGGCTCGTGGGCCTCATGTGCATACCGCCGTGGGCGCCGGAGCCGGAGGCTTCGCGGCCGCGGTTCCGCGCGCTGCGCGAACTGCGCGACTCGCTGGAGCGCGATTTTTCCGTGGCGCTGCCGCAGCTCTCGATGGGCATGAGCGGCGACTTCGAAGGGGCCGTGGAGGAGGGCGCGACGTTCGTGCGCGTCGGCACCGCGCTCTTCGGCCGGCGCAACGCCGCCGCGTGGTGGCCCGAGCGCTCGCCCGACAGCGATTCGTACTTCGTCTAGCGGAGGGGAGCGGCCATGTCGAAATTCGCGTTCGTCGCTTTCCTCACGCTCGTGCGCGCGCCGCTCGCGCTCGCCGGCGGCTGCGCGCTGCTCGCCAACGTGTTCGAGCCGTCGCCCGCGCTGCTCGCCGCGGGGCTCGCGCTGCTCGCTGCTTCCGCCGTCACCGATTTCTTCGACGGCGCGCTAGCGCGCCGCTGGCGCGTGACGAGCCGCTTCGGCGCGCTCGCCGACCCGCTCATGGACAAGGTGTTCTTCGCCGCCACGCTGCCGGTGGCGACGTTCGAGGCGATGTACATGGAGGACGTCCGCCACGCGCTCGCGCTGCTCGCGCTGGACGTGACTTTCGTCCTGCGCGACCAGTGGCTGTCGTTTCTGCGCGCCGTGGCGTCCGGGCGCGGGGCGGACGTGCGGGCCGCGTTTCCCGGCAAGCTCCGGACGTTTCTCGCGTTCCCGGGCATAATGGCCGTTCACCTCGGGCTCGGGCTCCAGGCGCTCGCGTCGGTGCGCCCGGAAGCGGAGGGCATCCGCTGCATTCCGCGCCCCGCGATGTTCGCCGTGGAAGCGGCGCTCGTGTTCCTGACCGTGTGGTCCGGGACCCTCTACACCCGGTCCTACATGCCCCACCTCCGCGCCTCCTGCGCGCGCTAGCGCATGCGCTTCATGTCGAAGTGCTCGCCGTGCAGGGCGCGGACGACGTAGGCGCCCCAGAAGGGAGTGGGGGTGTAGTCCCAGTCGAGCAGAAGGCGCGGCGTGGAGGCGGTGTGCATGCACCAGCCTGTCCAGTGGAGCCTGTGGTCCTGGATGAAGCCGAGCAGGTCCGGGCAGAAGGTGTTTGGGTCCTCCTGGTCCGAGTGCTTGATGAAGTCCATCTTCTTCGCGTCGCCGCCGCATTCGCCCACGAACACCGGGTACTTCTCCGCGACGGGCAGGACGCGCTTCCAGCCGCGGTGCCAGTTGTAGGTGTGCCACGAGTAGAGGATGTCGTCGCCGTCGGGGTCGTCCATCGCCCAGCCGTCCGCCCAGCCGGTGAGGTCGTTGGTCCACGTGAGGCCCGAGACTATCACCGGGTTCCTCGCGCCCGTGGAGCGCGCCGCCGCGAGCAGGCCCTTGATGCCGACGCTCTCGAAGCCGCGGTTGGCCTTTTTCTCCTCCTCAGTGAGGAACGCCGATTCGTCGCGCTTGCCGGCTTCGCCGACCCAGCCGCCGTTCACGAGGACGTCCCATCCGATCCCGTGCGGCTCGTTGAAGAGTTCGAAGAGGACCGCGGGGTGGTTCTTGTAGCGCGCGGCGGCGTCCTTCCAGAATTCGGCGTGTTCGGGCTTGGGCGCGCGGAAGCGGTGCAGGTCGAGCACGACGTACGCGCCGCGGTTCGCGGCGAGCGCGACCACGCGGTCGATCAGCGCGCGGTAGTCCTCGCCGCCGTCGTTCTGGTAGCCGGTCTTGCCGAACCAGAAGTCGTCCTTGACCGGGACGCGGATGCAGTTCGCGCCCCACTGCTCGATCGCGACGACGGTCGATTTCTCCGCCTGCCGGTCGTGGGCGACGCTTTCTGTGCCGGAGAGACTCACGCCCTGGAGCCAGACTTCGTTGCCGCGGTCGTCGAGTACCTTGGGGCCTTCGACGTGCAGCGGGCGCGGGAACTTGGACGGGTCCGGCTTTTCGGGCGCGACGTAGCGCGCCGCCTCCTGCCTGTCGCGCTTTTCGGCTTCGCGGCGGGGGCCTTCGGGATCGGCCGGGGCGAGCACCATGTTTTCGATCTCGTAGCGGCCGGCCTTGACCTGGAAGAGGCTCGGCATCACGGCCAGCGCCGCCGCGCCCTCCGGCACGAGGAACTCGATCTTGCGCTCGAACCAGTCGGGGCGGTCCTTCTGCGTGTAGACGGGCTGCGGGTGGCGGACGTACTGCAGCTTCTTGCCGTCGGCGCCGAGAAACTCGGAGATGACCCGCGCGTCGAACCACGGCTTGTCGCCCTTCACGAGGCCGGTGACGCGCTCGCGCCACGAGAGGCGCAGCGCCTTGGCGCCGTCGGGGATGCCCGCGACGACGTACTTGCACGTCATCTTGCCGGGCACGGTCTGCTCCAGCGAAAACGACCGCTCTCCGGGCAGCAGCGAGCCGGTCTTTTCGAGAAGGGCCGGGGCTTTCGCGCGCTGCGCTGCGATTACGTTGGCCGGGACTCCGGCCGCCGCGGGGAGTGCGCAGACGGCGGCGAAGAGGAGACAGGCGAGGAGGGTTCTTTTCATTGTCGCGGGAAAAGTTTTGTACCGGAGTCGGCCGGTGCGGCCGGAGCGGTCGGGCCGGTCGGGAGCGTCAGACTGGTTCGCAGAGCGCGAGGAGGTCGTCCACGTGCGCCGTGGCGAGGCATTCGACGGTGTCGGCGGCGCCGTACCAGATCTTCACTTCGCCGGAGTCTTCGAGGATCATGCCGCCCGGGAAGATCACGCCGCCGCGGTAGCCGGTTTTCTCGTAGGGCGCCTCCGGCGCAAGCAGGGGCTTGCGCGAGATGCCGAGGATTTTCGCCGGGTCGGCGAGGTCGAGCAGCATGATTCCGGCGAGGTATTCCTTGTGCCATTCGCGCTCCCAGTTCGGGAGGTTTTCCTCCACGACCCTCACGGCGTGGAAGGTCGCGAGCCAGCCGCGCGGCGTGCGGACGGGCGGGGCTGCCGGGCCGATTTTGCTCCCGGCCCACGGGATGTCCGTGCCGCGCAGGACGAAGCGCGTTTCTCCCCAGAAGCGCAGGTCGGGCGACTCGGAGAGCCAGATGTCGAAGCGCTCCGGTCCGCCGTATCGCGAATAGACGGGCATCGGGCGCTCCAGCCGCACGTAGCGCCCGCCGATTTTCTCGGGGAAGAGCACCATGTTGCGGTTGTCGGGCGCGGAGAGCGACTGGATCTCGAAGCGCTCGAAATCGTCCGTCGTCGCGATGCCGCCGCGCAGGCCGTCGCGCGTGTCCATCGCGAAGCAGAGAACCGGGCGGCCCTCCACGACCGAGAGCCGCGGGTCGTAGACGCGCATCACGGTGCCGTCGTGCATCTCGAAGACGGGCTTCGGGCCGACGGACCAGCGGACGCCGTCGTCGCTCGTCGCGATGCCGATCGTCGTGGAGAAGCCGGGCCACGGCAGGTTCTTCGCGGCCGCCTCGCGCCACTGCGCCTCCGTGGAACCGTAGTCGTCGCGGAAGAGCATGACGTACTTGCCCCGCCACTTGCAGACGCCCGCGTTGAAGACGAGCGTCGCGGGGAAGGGGACGTTCCGCGCCGAGAGCACGGGATTGAGCGGATGGCGGTTCATCGGCTGAGTTGCAACGGCTGCGAAGGGGGAGCGTGTTTTCAGCGCACCGTGAGAACCGTCGCCTTGGAGAAGGCCGGCTCGACCCAGAGCTCGGTGCCGTCCTGGCTCAGCGCCACGTTTCCGACGCTCGCGTCCCTGACGAACGTGGCGGCGATCGGCGAAGCGCTGCGCAGCACGCACTGCGGCCCGGACCACTTGGCTCCCGGATCGACGGCGAAGACGGTGACGGTGCCGCCGCTCACCGCGCCCGCGACGTCGAGGCGCTTGGCGACGCCGTCGGCCACGTCGACCGCGAACGCGGAGCCTTCGGCGAAAACGACGTCGCGTTCGACGGAGCCGTCGCCGCCGAGCGCAGCGCCTTCCGCGACGGACGGCGACGTGCCGGTGACTTCGCCGTCGAGCAGGAGCGTTCCCTCCGCGACGGCGAGGGTGCCGTTGATCGCGACGGAGCCGCCGATGCGCTGCGTCCCGCCGCCGATCTTGCGGAACGACAACGTGCCGCTGGTGCGGTTGACGTTGCCTTCGAAATCGGCGTCGGCGTCGTTGTCGCCGACGACGACCGTCGAAACGTAGTTGTTGTTGAGCGCGACCGTGCCGCGGCCGCGGAGCCCGTTCATCGTGAACGCGGGGGCGTTGCCGATGCGGAGGATCCCGTCCACGACGGTGTCGCCCGCGCGATCGCCGGAAGGCAGGAACGAATCGCTCTGGAGCCATACGTTTCCGATGACGGACACGTCGCCGGTGAAGGTTCCCGACGAATGGACCGTGACGCTGCCCTGTCCGGGGTAGGCGGCGCAGACGGCCGGACTGCCCGCGTATATCCCGCCGAACGAGATGCCGGCCGATCCGGCGACCGATCCGTGCAGTTCGGAATACTTCCCCAGGCGGTTGGTGAAGTATCCCCGGCGGTTGCCGAAGTCGAGGTTCGCGCGAAGATAGACGCGCTGGTTGGAGTCGAGCATGACCGCGCCGGACTCGACGACGAGCGTCCCGTTCGTCGCGACCACTTCCTGCGAGACGGTCGCATAGCCGGTCGAGAGGCTGTTCACGACAGTCCGCTCCCCGGTGAACTCGACTTTCGCCACGCCGGGCATGACGTGGACGTTTTCGCCTTCGGTGTCGAGCTCGCTCGCCTTCGAACGCTTCGGAAATCGTCCGGCGCTCCGTGTCGGCGGAGAGGGCCCGGAAGCCGTTTTCGGGATCGTAGACGGCAAACCCGGTATCGCCCACGCGGGCCCACGGGACGATGGCGCAGGAGGTCGTGCCTGCGGCGCCGCCGACCGTCTCGACGCCGCCGTCGACGATCAGCCGGATCGCATTGGCCGCTTCGGCGCTGCCCAGAAGGGCGACGTTGTTGGCCGTGACGTCCAGGAAAGTGTCGTGCACCCGCTCGAACTTGCCGACGCGGACGGTCAGCGGCTTGTTGGCGCTCCGGAGCGAAAACATCGGATACCCGCCCTGGTAGTTGACGGGATCGGTTTTCGGGGCCGAGGCGAGCCGGACCGTGCCGAACGAATCCTCGGCGCCGTTGCCGTACTTCCGGGCGTAGAACTGGACGGTGCCCCCTTCGAGCCGGAGCTCGGACGCGACGCGCCTTCCGCCGTCCGAACCGCTTTCCTCTCCGATGCGGAGGAAGGGCGCGGACGTGTTGCCCGCCTCCTTTTGCAGCGTGATCGTGCCGGTCCCGTCGAGGCGCGACTCGCCGTAGAAACCGAATGGATTGGCCTTTCCGGCGAGTACGAGATCGCCGTTGCCGAGAGTGTTGTAGAAGGTGACGGGGAAGGTCGAGGAGATCGTCCGCGTCCCGCCGCCGAGGTCGACGTCCATGTGCTGCCCGGCGGTCGCCGAACCGAACACCAGGCTGCCTTTCGTCGCGGGCGGAGCCCACGCCATGTCGGACGCGAGCGTCGCCGTGCGGTCCGTTCCGTCGCCGCGGAGGACGAAGGTCACGTCGCCGGGATGGGCGAACGAGAGCCCGTTTTCGCCGAACGTCCAATCACGGTCGAACGTCAAGTTGAACGTGGCTTTCGAGGCGAGGTTGTCGCCGAACAGGCCGGAGACTGTTCCGCCCTGCCAGTTGGCCGTGTCGGTGTAGGAATAGGTTCCTTCGACAGTCTGCAACCAACCTGTTTCGGCGGCGGCGGGAATCGCGGCGCCTGCGAGGGCCGCGACGGCGGCGAACGTCGCCGCTATGCTCGTGTTTGTCGTTTTCATCGGTATTCTGGTCCTTGTCAGATTGCGATCTTGCGGGCCGCGCGCCGTTTGGCCGCGGAAACTTTTGCGTTGGAGCGCCGCGCTTCGGCGACGGAGCCGCGGCGGACGAGTTCGACCGGAACGACGATTCCGGCCGCGGCGCGCGCGGCGCCGT
>JAFUXX010000283.1 GCA_017476965.1 Kiritimatiellia bacterium
CCTCCGCCGCGGCGTCCGCGCCGGACCGCGCGGGCAACGCGGCTTCCGGCTTTATTTCCGGCGGCGTTTCGGGTAGCATCGGGCGCGCCATGCTCCAAGATCTGAATCTCGTTTCCGACAGGCCCGAGGGCCTCTCCCGCGAAGAAATCCGAGCCGCGCTCGAAAAGGCGTTCGAGGGCCGCCGCCCCCGGCGCGTCCTCGTGCTGCCGCCGGATTTCACGCGCTTCCATTCCAACGCCGGGTTCATCTCCGAAACGCTGTGGCACATGCTCAAGGCGCGCGGTGCGGAGGTGGATTTCATGCCGGCGCTCGGCACGCACGTGCCCGTGACGGAATCGCAGTGGAAGGCGATGTTCGGCGAAATCCCGTTCTCCCGGATGCTCGTGCACGACTGGCGCGGCGGCGTGGAGAAGATCGGCGAAATCCCGGCGGACGTCGTTTCGGAAATCACCGACGGGCTGTGGAAGACGCCCCTCGCGGTCGAGCTCAACCGCAAGCTGCTCGACGGGACGTACGACCTGATGGTGTCGGTCGGCCAGGTCGTGCCGCACGAGGTGATCGGCATGGCCAACCACGCCAAGAACCTCTTCGTCGGCGTCGGCGGCAGCCAGATGATCAACTGCAGCCACATGATCGGCGCCGTCTGCGGCATGGAGAAGGCCATGGGGCGCGACCACGCTCCGGTGCGCCGCCTCTTCGACTGGGCGATGGAGCGCTTCGTGTACGGCAAGATTCCGGTCCTCTTCGCGCTCACAGTCACCACGGCGCCCGGCGGCAAGATCCGCCAGCACGGCCTGTTCGTCGGCGAAGGCCGCGAATGCCTCACCGCGGCCGTCGCCCTCGCGCAGGAGAAAAACGTCGATTTCGTCGACAAGCCGTTCCGCAAGTGCGTCGTCTACCTCGACCCTTCCGAGTTCACCAGCACGTGGGTCGGCAACAAGGCCATCTACCGCACGCGCATGGCGATGGCCGACGGCGGGGAGCTGGTCGTCCTCGCCCCCGGCGTGGAACGTTTCGGCGAGGATCCCGCCCAGCAGACCTTGATCCGCAAGTACGGCTACAAGGGCCGCCTCCACACGCTCGAAGTTTTCGAAAAGCCCGAAAGCGCGGACCTGCGCGAGAACATGGGCGTCGCGGCGCACCTCATCCACGGTTCGTCGGACGGCCGTTTCTCCGTGACGTACGCTGTGAAAAAGATCGCCAAGAGCGAAATCGAGGCGGTCGGCTTCCGCGCGGCGGATTACGACGAAACCGCGGCCAAGTACGATCCGGCCAAGCTCGTCCCCGGCGTCAACGTCATTGACGGCGAGGAGATTTTCTACATCCCCAATCCGGCGCTCGGCCTCTGGATCGACCGCTCGCGCCTCGCGGATTAGCGCCGCCCCGCGGTGCGGGGCGTGCGCGCGTGCGCCCGCTCAGTTGAGCGCGTGTCCGCCCGGGGCGCGGAACGGCCACGGCTTGGCGGGGTCCGGCGACGCTTGAAACGCCTTTTCCCAGCGGGCCGCGGAGTGGTTGCGGAAGAAAACGGCGAAGTCCCTGCCGCCGTACCATTCGAGAATGGCGCTGCGCACCGCGGTGCCGCGCCTGTTTTCGAGCGAGGCCACGTCGAACTGCGTCACCGCCGAGCCGTCGGTCCCCGCTATCTGGCGCAGGCAGTCGTCGCCGCCGCACCGGAAGTCCCCGATGTGGCAGTGCCCGTAAAGGTGCGCCACGACGTTTTCCGGCAGCGGCAGCATCCCCCCCATCAGCGCGGAGGGGCGGTTGCCTCCGGGGAAGGCGTAGTGCGACATGGTGAACGCCGGTTTGCCGAGCGCGGCGATCGCGTCGCGCACGCGCAGCGGCTCGTCGCCGTGCGGATCGGGTGTGCCCTCCGGCAGCCCGTGCAGGATCCCGTGCGTCGTCCACCACTTGCCTCCGGCGTCCGCGTGGTCGCCCAGCAGCGCCACGGCGACGTCGCCGAAATCCGCCACGAAAAGCCAGTCGCGCAGCGTCGGCGCCACGTGCCACTGCGGTTCGCGCAGGACGCGCTCGCGCATGACGACGCGGAAGAGCCGCGACGCGTCGACCCTGCCGTTCCACGCCGCGTTGTGCAGGTCGAACTCGTGGTTGCCGAGCGCGTACCATATCGGCGCGTCCACTTTCGAGAGCTGCTCCACCTGCATGTCCGCCATTTCGGCGAGATGTTCCTCGACCGCGCCCTCCGTGGAGTCGCCGAGGTAGAACGCGGCGTCGATCCCGAGCCCGAGCGAAAGGAAATCCTCCACGCCGGTCGTCATGCACAGGCGGGCGTTTGCCGGATCGGATTGCTGGAGGTCGGAGAAAACCCAAAAACGGCGCAGTGGAGTGCGCGCCGGCAAAGAGACTGACCCTTTCATGGTCCTGTCGTGCTGTTCTTCAAGCTTCGCCGGTCCCGCTTTCGCCGGGACCGGCGGCGCGGGGCCCGATCCGCCGGATCGAGGCGACGGCCTGCGCGGCGATCGCTTCGCCGGCGCCGACCGGGCCGAGCTTTTCCATCGTCTTGGCCTTCACGGACACCGCGCCGGCGTCCACGCCGAGCGCGGCGGCGAGCCGTTCGCGCATTTCGGCGGCGCGCGGGCCTATTTTCGGCTCCTCGGCGATCACGGTGACGTCCGCGTTGCCGACTGCCCACCCTTCCTCGCGCAGCATCGCGGCCACGCGGGAGAGCAGCGCCATGCTGTCCGCGCCCTTCCACCGCGGATCGGTGTCCGGGAAGTGGCGGCCTATGTCGCCGAGCGCGGCGGCGCCGAGCAGGGCGTCCGCCAGCGCGTGCGCGGGCGCATCGGCGTCCGAATGGCCGAGCAGCCCGCGCGGATGGTCGAACTTCACGCCGCACAGCACGAGCGGACGCCCCGCCACGAGGCGGTGCACGTCGAAACCCGTGCCGACGCGGAAATCCTCCATTTCGCCGCGACCGGCGATTTCCCGGGAACCGGAGCCTACTCCGCCCACTCGGGCATTTTGCGCTCCGCCTTTTCCGCGGGCGCGGGGGCGGCGACGGGCTCGGAAACGACCTCCTCGGAGAGGATTTCGATCTTGGCGGCGTCGCGCACGGACTTGACGAACGCGTCGACGGCCTGGCGGGCCGCGTCGGCCGCGGCGCCGGCGGCGAGCTCTTCCTTGACGTCTTCGAAGGCGACGGTCTTCGCGGGAATCTTGTCGGTCACCTTGATGATGTGCCAGCCGAACTGCGTTTTCACCGGTTCGCCGATTTCGCCGACGGGCTGGGCGAACGCCGCCACGTCGAATTCCCGGACCATCTGGCCGTGGCCGAACTCGCCGAGGTCGCCGCCGCGCGCCTTGGAGGGGCAGTCGGAGTTTTCGGCGGCGAGGGCGGCGAAATCTTCGCCGGCGAGCGCGCGCTCGCGCAGGGAGTCGATCTTCGCCTTGGCCGCAGCCGCTTCCTCCTCGGAAGCGCCGGCGTCGACCTTCACGAGGATGTGCGAGGCGCGGACGCGCTCGGGGATGTTCGTGGCGTCGGGATGGGCGGCGACGATTTCGTCGAACTTCGCGCGGAGCGCGGCTTCGTCCGGAATCGCGGCGGAATTCGTCTTGGACGTGAGCAGCTTGTTGATCACGACGGATTCCATGAGCATCTTCGCGGGCATGCCGGTCTTCTCCGCCGCTTCTTCGAAGGAAGCGGCCTCCATCATGCCGAGAACTTCGGCGCGGTCGGCGTCCGTCGCCTCGACGCCTTCGGCCGCGGCCGCGCGCAGTAGCAGGCGGGTGAGGACGAGCTGCTCCGTGACGCCGCGGCGCATCTGCGCGCGGGCGACGAGCTCGTATTCGGGCGGAATCGGCGCCTGCTTCGTGCGGGCGGCGAAGATGCTCTCCACCAGGTCGTCGATTTCGTCTTCGAAAATCGCGTCCTCGCCGTCGATGCGGACGGCGACTGCCGGCTTTTCGGCTTCGGCGCTTTCCGCTGGGGTTTCTGCGGCGGGGGCCTCCGCGGCGGGAGCTTCTGCGGCGGGGGCTTCTGCCACTGGCGCCTCGGCGGCGGCGGCCGTTTCTTCCGCCGGCTCTTCGGCGGCGAATGCTGGAATTGCTGCGAACGCCGCGGCTGCGGCGAATGATGCGAACTTTTTCATGGTTTTTGCGGACCTTTTTCGCGTGTATTGTCGCGTACGGCTCCGATTCTCGCACAATCCCCCTTTCCGGGCAACCCCAAAATCGAAGCGCCATCCGCCGCGCCGGGCGGGACACCGCGTCGCGCCTTGTGGGACAAAATGTCGCTTTCGCGGCGGAAAAGCGGGGGCGGGGGTGCGTGGCACGGAAGGTGCTTGCAACTGAACCAAAGGAGTTTTTTGGAATGAACGAACAATTCACGCAAAAAGTACAGGAAGCGCTCAAGGCGGCGCAGCACGAGGCCACGGTGCGCAACCACCAGGCCGTGGCGTCGCCGCACGTTCTCGCGGCGCTGCTCGGGCAGGAGGGCGGCCTCGTGCCGGAGATCGTCTCGAAAATCGGCGCCAGCGTGCCCACGCTGCTTGCGCAGGACGGGGAGCTGATGGACAAAATACCGTCGGTCACCGGACCCGGCGTCGCCGCCGAGCAGGGCAAGACGTACGTTTCGCAGGAGCTTTCGCGCGTCCTCGCTTCCGCCGCCGAAACGGCGAAGCGGATGGGGGACGACTACGTGAGCGTCGAGCACCTCCTGCTCGCGCTCGCCGTCGAAGCCGGCCCGTCCGGCACGGCCGACGTCCTGCGCAAGGCCGGAGTCACCGAAACCGCGATCCTCGGCGCGCTCAAGGAAGTCCGCGGCAACCAGCACGTCACGAGCGACACTCCCGAGGAGAAGTACGAAGCCCTCAAGAAGTACGGCACCGACCTCGTGGCGCTGGCCAGGGCCGGCAAGCTCGATCCCGTGATCGGCCGCGACGCCGAGATCCGCGCCGTGACGCGGATCCTCTCGCGCAAGACCAAGAACAACCCCGTTCTCGTCGGCGAGCCCGGCGTCGGCAAAACCGCGATCGTCGAAGGGCTGGCGCAGCGCATCGTGCGCGGCGACGTCCCGGAAACGCTCAAGGGCCGCTCCGTCTTTTCGCTCGACATGACGGCGCTCATGGCCGGCGCGCAGTACCGCGGCCAGTTCGAAGAGCGGCTCAAGGCCGTCCTCAAGGAGATAAAGGCGTCGGAAGGCCGGATCGTGCTTTTCATCGACGAAATCCACACCATAGTCGGCGCCGGCCGCACCGAGGGCTCGACGGACGCCGCCAACATGCTCAAGCCCATGCTCGCCCGCGGCGAACTGCACTGCATCGGCGCGACGACTCTCAACGAATACCGCCAGTACATGGAGAAGGACGCCGCGCTGGAGCGCCGTTTCCAGCCCGTGACGGTCGACCCGCCCTCGGTGGAGGACGCCGTTTCGATCCTGCGCGGCCTCCGCGAGCGGTTCGAGCTGCACCACAACGTCCGCATCCAGGACGCGGCGCTCGTTTCCGCCGCCGTGCTTTCGGACCGCTACGTCTCCGACCGCTTCCTGCCCGACAAGGCGATCGACCTGGTGGACGAAGCCTGCGCGTCGATCCGCGTCGAGATGGACTCAATGCCCGCCGAGCTCGACGAGGCGGTCCGCCGCCAGACGCGGCTCGAAATCGAGGAAACCGCGCTGCGCAAGGAGACGGATTCCGCTTCCAAGGAGCGCCTCGCCGCCCTGCGCGCGGAGCTCGCTTCGCTCAAGGAAAAGACCGCCGCGATGAAGCTCCGCTGGCAGGCCGAGAAGAGCGCGATAGAGGAGGTCAAGAAGACCCGCGCCGAACTTTCCGACGCCCGCCGCGAGGCGGAGAAGCTGGAGCGCGCGTACGACCTCGAAGGCGCCGCCAAGCTCCGCTACGGCACGATCCCCGCGCTGGAGCGCAAACTCGCCGAAAGCCAGGCCAAGGAGGGCCCAGACGAGAAGCGCATGCTCCGCGAGGAGGTGACCGAGAACGAGATCGCCGAAGTCGTCGCCCGCTGGACCGGCATCCCCGTCACGCGCCTCGTCGAAAGCGAGCGCGAAAAGCTCCTGCGCCTCCCCGAGCAGCTGCACCGCCGCGTCGTGGGGCAGGACGAAGCCGTGCAGGCCGTGGCCGACGCCGTGCTGCGCGCCCGCGCCGGCATCCGCAACGGCAACAGGCCGATCGGCTCGTTCCTCTTCCTCGGCCCGACCGGCGTCGGCAAGACCGAGCTCGCGAAGGCCCTCGCGCAGGCGCTCTTCGACAGCGACCGCCAGGTGGTCCGCCTCGACATGACCGAGTACATGGAGAAGCACAGCGTCTCCCGCCTCGTCGGCGCGCCTCCCGGATACGTCGGCTACGAGGAGGGCGGCCAGCTCACGGAGGCGGTCCGCCGCAAGCCGTATTCGGTCGTGCTTCTCGACGAGGTCGAAAAGGCGCACCCCGACGTGTTCAACGTGCTGCTCCAGGTGCTGGACGACGGCCGTCTCACCGATTCGCACGGGCGCACCGTGGACTTCCGCAACACGATCCTCATCCTCACGAGCAACCTCGGGTCGCAGGACCTGCTCGACGGCATCGGCGCCGACGGCACGATTTCGGAAAGCGCCAGGGAGCGCGTCCGGGCGCTCCTCCGCGCGAATTTCCGCCCGGAGTTCCTGAACCGGCTCGACGAAACCGTGATGTTCAAGCCCCTGCGCAAGGAGGAAATCGCCGCCGTGACCCGCCTGCTGCTCGCCGACCTCGAAGCGCGCGTCCGCGAGCGCGGCCAGGTCCTGCGCGTGACGGACGCCGCGGTGGACCTGCTCGTCGAACGCGGGTTCGACCCCGTGTACGGCGCGCGTCCGCTCAAGCGCGAAATCCAGAAGGACGTCGAGAACCCGCTCGCCCGGACGCTCCTTTCCGGCGACGTCCGCGAGGGGGCCGAAATCGTGGTGGACGCCCGCGACGGAGAATTCTCCGTCGCCCCCGCCGCGCAACGGTAGAGGCCGGCCGCCGGGCGGCCCGCGCCGCCTACACGTGCAGGACGGGCTGCAGGTCCGCCCACTCGTCGCGTGCGCGGAACCCGGCGAGCCGCGCGTCCTGCCGGCGCAACACCGCTTCGCGGAGCGCTCCGTCGTGCAGGACGCGGCCCATCGTCTCGGCGATCGTCTCCGGACCGGTTTCCGGCGCGAACAGCACCCCCGCTCCGGCCGTCGTTTCCGGCACAGCGGCGTTGGCCACCGCGAAGAGCGGCACGCGCCACGCCATCGCTTCGAGCAGCGGCGCGCAGAAGCCCTCGTGGTCCGAAACGCAGACGAAGGCCGACGCCGTGGCGTAGCACGCGCGCAGTTCGGCGTCGGTCAGGAATTCCGTGAAAATGACGGAGTCCGCGATTTGGAGGTTCTTCGCCATCCCCATCAGCAGCGCCATGTACGCCGGGGACGACGCCCCGCCGGCCACCACGAGCCTCGCCGCCGGATCGACGCGTTTGCGGTAGGCGTTGAAGACGAGCAGCAGCTTGTCGTGGCGCTTGTTCGGCACGACGCGCCCGACGAAAAGGAGGTTCGTCCGCCCCGGCTCCGAGAGCTTCGCCAGCATTCCGCCGTCCGCCGGGCCACCCTGCGGCCCGAGCACGTCCATCATGAGCGGCAGCACTTTCGGATTTTCGTACCCGGCCGCTCGCAGCTCCGACGCGTTGAATTCGCTGTCGGCCCACGTGCCGTGCGCCGCTCCGCGCAGCGCCGCGACCTGGCGCCGCCCTTCTTCGAGAATCGCCGCGGCCGACGGGTCGAGCCTCTCGAAGAACCCCGCCGGCGTGACGTTGTGGTAGAGGATCGCGCGGCGGCAGGGCAGCGCCGGGAACACGGAATTGCAGCGGCTGCCGACCGAGAGGTGCAGCAGCGCCACGTCGTCCGGGCGCACGCGCCCCGCGAGGGCGGAGACGTCGGAAACTTCGGCTTGCGAATCCGATGCCGTCGTTTCGCGCGGCGCCCAGATTTCCGACTTCGCGCCGTGCGCTTCGCACAGCTTGCGGATGCGGACCGCTTCGTTGCTGATGGCGTCGCCGTCGCGGAAGCCCGCGACGAGTTGGTGCAGTGTCATTGCCGTGTCTCCTCTGCGGTTTTCGCCGCGGCCTCGGCCCAGTAGCGGGCGGCGTCGCGGCGGCCGAGCGATTCGAGAATGGCGGCGGCGTGGAGCTTGATCTCGCTCGCGTCGCCGTCGGGTCGTTTGATGGCCTTGCGGATCGTGCGCAGGGCGTTTGCGTCGTCCCCGCGCTTGTGGAATATCCACGCCACGGTGTCGAGGACCGCCGGATCGAGCGGACAGGCGGCGAGCGCTTCGCCGGCGAGGTCCATCGCCCGGTCGAGGTCTTTTCCCTTTTCGGCAAGTTCGTACGCCTCGTCGTTGCGGTCCATCGCGCGGCGGCGGGGGCCGCCGGACAGCGCGATTTCGATGCTTGTCTGCGCGAGCGCTTCCGGCAGCCCGCGCGCGCCTCCGCGCGCCGCCCACAGTCCGGCTTCCCTGAAGATCGCTTCTTCGCACGCCCCCGTCCAGGACGCCGCCGCGCACTCGCGCAGCGCGCGGGCGAGCCGCACC
>JAFUXX010000284.1 GCA_017476965.1 Kiritimatiellia bacterium
CGAAGTCGTCGCCACGCTCACGGAAACGACGCCGGATCCGCTGTGGAAGCCGTCCAAGGAGCGCGTTTCGGTTTTCGTCGGCCACGCGAAGGCCAACGACCAGGTGGAGAGCGTGTTCGGCGGCGCCGCCGCGGGGCTCGACCTCAACCGCAACAGCACGTTCGACGTCGAAGCCCGCGCGGGCACGCTCAAGCAGACCGTCGAGCCGCGGTGGAACGCGATTTCCGTGACGAACGTCCCGTACGGCGACAGCAAGTACAAGTTCAAGATGTCCACCTCGCAGGTGCGAGGCACGTTCACGCACCGGACGAACGGCGGCGCGACGCTGGCGGCGTCGCTCGGCTGGAGCTCCCGCTCGCCCAAAGGCGTGCGCGACGCGTACCGCAACCTGCAGGACGACCTGAACTCCGGCGACTTCTCGCGCCCGGAATCGGACTCCACGTGGCTACTCGCCGTCACGGCCCGCTGGCACCCGCGCGACAACCTCACGCTGACCGTGGGCTACGACCACGACTGGGTGCTGTCGGCCGTGAAGAACATCCCGTACCACTCCGCGACGGCGTCGGCCGACTGGCTGCCTGAGGACGGCTGGCGCGTGCAGGCGGGCGCGCGCTACTGGACGTACGACGACGACAACGCGATGTACTCGGGCTCTTTCGCCTCGTACTGGGAGACGAACCCGGACCTCGGCGTCTGGCTCGGCCTGCAGTTCTCGACCACTTCCACCTCCGACCCGTGCGACTTCTACTGGACGCCGTACTGGGACCAGCGCGCGATGGGCGTGCTGCGCTACGAACAGAGCTGGGAAGGGTACGCCTTCAGGCTCGACCTGCTCGGCGGCTTCAGCCGCACCCACGGACGCGACGACAGGTTCTTCGACACGAAGGAAACCGAAGAAAAGGTCGTCTACGTGGACGGCGTGGCGAACACCGTGACGGAGGAAAAGGACGGCACTTACGTGATGGAGGACGCCGACAGCGGCTGGGCGCTCGCATGGGGCGTCGCGGCGCAGTGGGAGAAAATGATCGGCAGGCGCTCGTCCGTCGTGGCCTCCGGCATGGTCACCGCCCTCCACGAGTACATCGACCACGCGTTTTCCGTGAACTTCAAATACCAGTGGTGACGTCATGGCAAAGATACTCGTCGCGGACGACGCCGACATCGGGCGCACGCTCCTGAAGAACCTGCTCAAGAAAGAGTACGAGGTGGTCGAGGCTTCCAACGGACTGGAGGCGATCCGGACCGTCCAGCGCGAGCGGGACGGCGTGGACGCGGTGCTGCTGGACCTCATGATGCCGGTCATGGACGGCATGAAGACGCTCGCCTGGTTCCGCGAAAACCGGCTCCTGGAGCGCGTGCCCGTCATCATGCTCACGGCGATTTCCGACCCGGCGGGCATCGCGGCGTGTCTCGACGCCGGGGCCTGCGACGTGATCGAGAAGCCGTACGACCCCACGGTGCTCATGGCAAGGATCCGCGGCGCGATCCGCCGCACGGAGGCGATCCGCACCGCGGCGGCGGAGTCCGCCGAAGCCGCGGCCGACGGCGGCGACGGCGGCTTCTGCGAAGCGGTGCTGGAGTGCCTGCCCAACCCGGTCTACACGATGGACGCGAAGACGCGCCTCGTGACGTTCGCCAACGCCGCGTTCCGCTCGTGGCCCGGGATGATCGCCGAGCCCGTCGGGCACACGCACTTCGACATGCTCCCGCCGTCCGAAGCGGCGGTCGTGGCGGACGCAGAGAACCTTCTTCTCAAAACCCACCTGCAGCGCCCCGCCCTCGTACACGGGCCGGACGGCAACCGCTACGTGGTGGTCATGAACGCCCTGCTCGACGAAAAGGGCGAAATCGAAACGCTCGTCGGCAGCGTCTCGCGGGTGTTCGAAGGAATCGGCGGGCAGGGATGATCCTCAACAAGACAAGACTCGGTCTCGACGTTTTCGACCGGACGTTCGGCGGAATATACTTCGGCCGCGCGACGGCCGTGTCCGGCCCGCGCAACGGAGACAAGACGCTCGTCGCCGCGCAGTTCGCCAACAAGGTGTTCCAGACCGGCGAGCGCGTGTGCGTGATCTGCGACCATTCGCTCGACGACTTCTTCCTCGACCTGCGCTCGCTCGGCGCCGACCCCAACGCCGTGATCGCCACGGGCCAGATGGCGGTGCTTTCCTGCGCCGGCATCGCGACGCAGGGCGGCGACACGCCCTTCCGCCCGAGCGGCGAATGCATCGAGGACCTCGACGCCGCGCTGCACGAGCTGACCGAACTCGCGACTGAGCGCGGCTTCCCGTTCTTCGTGTTCAACACGGTGCTGCCGTGGATCGCGGCCGCGCCCGTCGCGGAGGGAGTGCTGCGCACGGACAAGTTCGTCACGGCTCTCGAACGCGTCGGCGCCACGTCGCTGCTGCTCATGCCGCGGCCCGTCTCCCAGGCCGCCAAAAAGCTCGGGACCGCCCTCGAAATGCGCTGCGCCGCGGCGATCCGGATGTCGGCGGACGAATCCGGCGCGCGCACGATGCGCGTGGTCCGCTACGGCAAGGATTCCGCCGTGGCGCTCCCGGCCTCGTACCAGCTCACCACCGGTCCCGGCAAGGGGCTGGTTTCGGCCGAAGCCGCGGCCCAGGCCGATTCCCGCCATCTCGATTCCTTCGCCGCCACGCGCCGCCGCCCTCCGCGGTCCGGCAAGTCCGCGGACGGCGAAAAGCGCTTCCGCCCGCTCATCGCCCCGGGGGCCATGATC
>JAFUXX010000285.1 GCA_017476965.1 Kiritimatiellia bacterium
AGTGCTCGACGCTCTCGTCGCGCTCGGCCTCGTGTCATTCCTCTTCTGCGCGCTCGTCCCGATTTCGTTCCCGGGCCTCGCCGCGGGCGCTCCCGCCGCGGTCCCCGCCGCGGCGGCGCCGTGAAGCGCGCGGAAAACGCGTGACATCCGCCGCGAAAGCGGTAGAATCTGCGCCATGTTCACGCCGATACCAGAAATACTCAAGGCGCTGCGCGCCGGAAAATGCGTCCTGGTCGTGGACGACGAGGACCGCGAAAACGAAGGCGACGTCGTCTGCGCCGCCCAGTTCGCGACGCCGGAAAACGTCAACTTCATGGCGTCCGAGGCGCGCGGCCTGATCTGCATGCCCATGTCCCGCGAGCGCACCGCCATGCTCGGCCTCCCGCAGATGGTCGCCGACAACACGGAGAAGCTCCAGACCGCTTTCACCGTTTCGATCGACCACGAGGACACCACCACGGGCATTTCCGCTTTCGAGCGTTCGCTCACCGCGATGAAGGCGGCGGACGATTCTTCGCGCCCCGGGGATTTCCGCCGTCCCGGCCACATGTTTCCGCTCGAAGCGCGCGAGGGCGGCGTGATCCGCCGCGCCGGCCACACGGAGGCGACCGTCGACCTGATGCGCCTCGCGGGCCTGAAGCCCGTCGGCCTCTGCTGCGAAATCATGCGCGCAGACGGCACCATGGCCCGTCTGCCGGACATCGAAGAGTTCGCGGCGAAGCACGGCCTGCTCCTGTGCTCCATCGCCGACCTCATCGCGTACCGCACGCGCACGGAGTCGCTCGTCGAGCGCGTCGAGGAGGTGGACATGCCCACCCGCCACGGCCGCTTCCGCCTCCGCATGTACCGCTCCAAGATCGACGGCCTGGAGCATCTGGCGCTCTTCCTCGGCGACCTTTCCGGCGATCCGCCGCCGCTAGTCCGCGTCCACTCGGAATGCTTCACGGGCGACGTCCTCGGCTCCGAGCGTTGCGACTGCGGCGACCAGCTGCACCGCGCGATGGAGATGGTCGCCGCCGAGGGCCGCGGCGCCGTGCTGTACATGCGCCAGGAGGGCCGCGGCATCGGGCTCGCCAACAAGCTCCACGCCTACCGCCTCCAGGAAAAGGGCCTCGACACCGTCGAAGCCAACGTGAAGCTCGGCTTCGCGCCCGACCTGCGCGACTACGGCACCGGCGCGCAGATGCTCCGCGACCTCGGCGTCACTCGCATGCGCCTCCTCACCAACAATCCGTGCAAGATTTCGGGATTGCAGGGCTACGGCCTCGAAATCGCCGAGCGCGTCCCGATCGTCGTCGCGCCGACGCGCTTCGACGCCCGCTACCTCGAAACCAAGCGCGACAAGATGGGCCACGAGCTCTAGGCGGGGACCATGGCCGGCGGCTCTTCGACGCTCGTTTTCGCGCTTTCGCGCGAGGAAGGGGACGCCCTTGCGGCCGTCCTCGCCGCCGGCAATTACGTGCCGAAGCGCGTCCCGTACGCCGTCGCCGCCGCGGACGCGCCGTCGTGGAAGGCCAACGTCGCGCTCTACTCTTCCGGCAAGTGCGTCGTGCAGGGCTCCGGCTCGCGCGATTTCGTCGAAAACGTGCTCGAGCCGCTCGTGCTGCGCCGCGTCGTCCTCGCGCCCGCGCAGGCGGCGGGCGGAGCGGAGGAGGGAGCCGCCGCC
>JAFUXX010000029.1 GCA_017476965.1 Kiritimatiellia bacterium
AACGTCGCGCCCGTCCGCGTCGAGGACGAGATGCACCAGTCGTTCCTCGACTACTCGATGTCGGTCATCGTCGGGCGCGCGCTTCCCGACGCGCGGGACGGGCTCAAGCCCGTGCACCGGCGCTGCATCTACGCGATGGGGGAGATGGGCAACACCCACGCACAGGCGCACAAGAAGTCCGCGCGCGTCGTCGGCGAAGTGATGGGCAAATACCACCCGCACGGCGACGCGTCGATCTACGACACGATAGTGCGCCTCGCGCAGGACTTCAACATGCGCTACCTGCTCGTGGACGGCCACGGCAACTTCGGTTCGATCGACGGCTACAAGGCGGCCGCCGCGCGTTACACCGAGGTGCGCATGCAGCGCTTCGCCGAGGACATGCTCGACGACCTCGACAAGGAAACCGTGGACATGGTGCCGAACTACGACGGCACGCTGGAAGAGCCCACGGTGCTGCCCTCCAAGCTCCCCAACCTCCTGCTCAACGGCTCGATGGGCATCGCCGTCGGCATGGCGACCAACATCCCGACGCACAACATCACCGAAGTGCTGGAGGGCGTGAAGGCGCTCGTGCGCGACCCCGCGATCACGATCCAGGGGCTGATGGAGCACGTGAAGGGACCGGACTTCCCGACGGGCGGCATAATCTGCGGCACGGCGCCGATACGGCAGATGTACACGACCGGCCGCGCGACGCTCGTCGTGCGCGCCCGCTGCGAGATCGTCGAAAAAAAGGGCGGCCACGCGCAGATCGTGGTGCACGAGGTGCCGTACGGCATCAACAAGACCGACCTGCTGCAGCACATCGGCGAACTGATCGACGACAAGACGCTGACCGGCATCGCCGAAGTGCGCGACCTCTCGAAGGACGCGGTTCGCATCGAGATCGACCTCAAGCCGGACGCGGTGCCGGAGGTCGTGCTGAACCTGCTTTTCAAGCACACGCAGCTGCAGAGCAACTTCGGCGCGAACATGCTCGCGCTCGACCGCGGCCGCCCGAAGGTGATGAACCTCAAGCAGTTCCTGCGCTGCTTCGTGGACCACCGCCGCGAGGTCGTGGAGCGCCGCACGCGTTTCCTGCTGCGCAAGGCCAAGGAGCGCGCCCACCTGCTCGAAGGCTTCAGGATCGCGATCGACAACATCGACGAAATCGTGCGCATCATCCGCACCTCGCGCGACGACGAGGAGGCGAAGGCGCGCATGTTCGAGAAGTTCGGGCTCGACGATCCGCAGGCTTCCGCGATCCTCGAAATGCGCCTGCGCCAGCTCACCGGCCTTTCGCGCGACAAGATCGAGGAAGAGTACAGGCAGCTCCTGGAGAACATCGCGAAGTACGAGTTCGTCCTCGCCAACAAGGAATCCGAGATCGGCAAGATCATCGTCGCGGAGTGCGACGAAATGATCGCCAAGTACGGCGACGGGCGCCGCACGTCGATCGAGCTGGCCTCCGGCGAGATCGACATGACGAAGATAATCGCCAACGAGAAGTGCGTGATCACGCTCTCCGCCAAGGGCTACGTGAAGCGCTCCTCTCTCGACGCCTTCGCCGCGCAGAAGCGCGGCGGCAAGGGCCGCAAGGGCGCCAAGCTCAAGGACGAGGACTACGTCGCGCGCGTCTACGGCGCGCAGACGCACGACACGTTCCTCGCCTTCACGTCGTGGGGCCGCGTCTACGCGATCGGCCGCGCATGGGACCTGCCCGAGGCCGATCCCAACTCTTTCGGCAAGCCCATCGTCAACTTCCTCCCGCTCCAGCCCGCAGTCAAGGAGGGCGCGAAGGACAAGGACGGCAAGCCGCTCGCCCCGCGCGACGCGGAGAAGGTGCTGGCGCTCGTTTCGCTCGGCACCGCCGAAGAGGCGGCCGAGGCCTTCGCCGGCGACGAAGCCGCGCAGGCCGAGACCGGCCGCTACGCCGTGAAGGAAGGCAAGGAGATTTTCACCAACCGCCAGGCCGTGCTCTTCGTCACTCGCAAGGGCATCGTGAAGAAGACGGTGCTTTCCGAGTTCCAGAACGTCACGAAGAACGGCATCAAGGCGATCAACATCGACGACGACGACGAGCTTGTTTCCGCCGAGCTCGTGGAGCGCGGCGACGAAGTGATCGTCGCATCCGCCTCCGGGCAGGCAGTGCACTTCACCGAAGACCAGCTGCGCCCGCTCGGCCGCGCCTCGCGCGGCGTGCGCGGCATACGCCTCGCCGGAGTCGAGTTCGCCGACCCGGAGGAGGCGGAGGGCGGGGAGGGCGCCGATGGCGAGGCTCCGTCCTCGCCGGAGGCCGCGGCCTCGCCGGACAAGGTGGTCGCTGTCGTGAAGGTCGAGAAGGACCCCTCGGCCCGCATCCTCTTCATGGTCGAAAACGGCTACGGCACGCTCAACGCCTTCGACTCGTACCCGATCCACAAGCGCGGCGGCAAGGGCGTGCGCTCGAGCGACACCGGCGCGCGCAACGGCAAAGTGGTCTTCGCGGCGGCGGTGCAACTGGAGCGGCCCGCCGCCGGCTGCGAAGGCGCCGCGGCGGCGGACGCGCAGATTGCCGATAAAGCGGCGCAGCCCGCCGACCAGGTGCTCGTGGTCACCGCCAAGGGCCAGCTCATCCGCACCTCG
>JAFUXX010000286.1 GCA_017476965.1 Kiritimatiellia bacterium
GAGGCGCGTGCCGGGGCGCACCGGTGTGCGGAGCAGGCCGCCGGGGGCGATGCCGAGCGCGGAGAGGATGCGGGGGCTCCAGTCGCGCGTTTCGAGCGAAATCATGCCGCTCGTGCTGGCGTCCGTCGCCTCGTTCGCCGCTTCGCCGCAGAGCGCCCAGTTGACGAGATCGGGGATGAACAGCATGCGCTCGGCGCGGTCGAGCAGGGGAGAAGGCTCGGCGCGTTCGGCGAAAAGCTGGAAAACGGTGTTGAAATCGATGAACTGGATGCCGGTTTCGTCGTACAGCGCGCGGCGGCCGAGCGCTTCGAAGGCGCGGGCGGTGTTGGCCGGGCAGTTGCGGGCGTCGCGGTAGGCGCAGGGCAGGCCGAGCAGGCGCCCGCCCTTGTCGAGGAATCCGTAGTCCACGCCCCACGAATCGACGCCCACCGCCGCGACGGGGCCGAACTTGGCGGCCGCGGCGGCGAGACCGGCGCGGATGTCGCGCAGGAGGCCGGGGAAATTCCAGTAAATGTGGCCGCCGATTTCGACCGGGTCGTTGGAAAAGCGGGAAACGGTTTCGGTCCGGAGCGACGAACCGTCGAAAAACGCGGCGATGACGCGGCCGCTGCCTGCGCCCAAATCGACTGAAAGAACGGTTTTCATTGCTGTCGGTGTCGGTCCGGGGGCGGAGGATACCACAACCCGGGACCTCAGGCAAAAGCCTCTTTGCAAAAATGTCTGCGGAAAAACGCAATCCGGCCCGGCGGCAGGACCGCCGGGCCGGGACGGAACCGGCTACTTGCGCCGGGAGAGGACTTTCTTTTCGTACTCGCGGACGGCGGCGAGCCACTCCTCGCGGGCGGGCAGGCCCTTGCGGCGGCAGTACTCCGCCCAGACGTCGCCCGAGGGGTAGTTCTTCGCCTCCTCCTGGAGGACGAGCAGCTGCGTGAAGTCGCCGGACTCCTGGAGCCGGGACATCTTTTCGTTGGGCAGCAGGAGGGCCGAAAGGAGCGACTTCTGCATGTTGCGCATCCCGAGCACCCACGCGGCGACGCGGTTGATCGAGGCGTCGAAGTAGTCGAGCGCGAGCAGGACGCGCTCCGGTCCGGCGAGAACGATCTCGCGGGCGATGTCCGCCAGCATGTCGTCCTGGCGGATCACGTGGTCGCTGTCCCAGCGCACGGGGCGGGAGACGTGGAACGCGATCTTCGGGGCGAAGAGCAGGAGCGAGGAAATCTTGTCGGCGACGTTTTCGCTGAGGTGGAAGTGGCCGCTGTCGAGCAGGCAGAGCAGGTCGTTCTTGGCGGCGTATTCCATGTAGAACTCGTGCGAGCCCACGGTGTAGCTTTCGAGGCCGATGCCGAAGAGCTTGCTTTCGATCGTGACTTCGACGAGCGAGCGGTCGTACGGCACGGCGAAGATTTCGTCGAGCGATTTCTTGTAGATCGCGCGCGGCGCGGAGCGGTCGGCCGGGACGTCCTTGAGGCCGTCCGGGATCCAGATGTTGAGCGCGCTCGGGGTGCCGAGCTCCTTGGCGAAGTACTCCGCGATGCGCAGGCACGCGACGGTGTGGCGCACCCAGAACGAGCGGACTTTTTCGTCGGGGCTGGAGAGCGTGCGGCCGGAGGCGGCGAGGGGATGGGAGAAGTACGTGGGGTTGAAGTCGATGCCGGCGAGCCCGGTCTTCTTCGCGAAGGCGACCCACTTGCGGAAGTGGCGCGGGAGGATCGCGTCGCGGTCGGGGCGCTCGCCCTTGTCGAAGATCGCGTAGCTGGCGTGGAGGTTGAGGCGGTGGCGGCCGGGGATGAGCGAGTAGGCCTTTTCGAGGTCGGCCATGAGCTCCTGCGGGGTGCGCGCGCGGCCGGGGTAGTTGCCCGTGGTCTGGATGCCGCCGGTGAGCGAGCCTTCGCGATCGAAGCCGATCACGTCGTCGCCCTGCCAGCAGTGCATCGAAATCGGGAACCGGTCGAGCGTTTCGAGCGCCTTTTCGGTGTCCACCCCGAGATTGCGGTAGAGATTCCTCGCGGAAGCGTACCTGTCGTTTGCTGTAGCCATTTCTGGGTAAACTTTTGTGGTTGATGTGACCAATCAAGAACGCCGATTGTACCCGCAGCCCCGCTTTTGCGCAAGCCCCCCGGAAAAACCGCGTTTGCCGGACATCGAAAACAGCGAAAACGGCTTCGCCGGCGTCGAAAGCCGGTTTTCGACGTTTTGGCCGCGGTTTGTCAAATGAAAAGGACACCGTAGCGTTTCGCGTCACGACCGCATTGGTCAAAAGCGAGGACACCGACGGCTCCTGCGGAGGGGGCGGCTAGCCGCCCCCTCCGCAGGAGCGTGCCGCATTCGTCCGGCGC
>JAFUXX010000287.1 GCA_017476965.1 Kiritimatiellia bacterium
CTCCTCGCCCGCCGCGGGCCGGGGGGCGAGCCGCCGCGCTTTCCCGCCAAGGAGTGGACCCGCACCTACGCGGATCACCTGCTCGAAACGCTCGCCGCAGCGATGGAGAATCCTGCGCCGGACGAGTCGGGCCGCATCGTCGTCCCCGCCGGCGCGATCCTGCTTTCAGGCGACCTTCCTGCCGACGGCGGCACGCCCTCGATCGTCCTAGACGGCGGGACGCTTTGTTTTTCGCCCGGTGCCACCGCGCTGCGGGAGACCGTCGCGCGGTGCGAAGATTTCCTCGCGACCGCGCCCGACGGCGAGGAGAAGACGCCAGACGTCCTGCCGGTCCGCACGGAATGGCTTGCGAGCCCGGTGTTCGTCACGGAGCGCGGCGGGCACATCGACCTCGCCGACGGCGAGATCAAGGCCTACGTCACCAACGCCGTGCGCCGCGCGCCGGGGACCGCCGCCGCGACGCTCGACGTCTTCGGCTTCACCGGGCTCGTCCTCGACCGCGGCGGCCTCGACCCGGGGCTGGCCGTGACGGGGTGCGCCTCGCTTGCCGACTTCCTGCCGACGGGGCGCTACGTCAACCGGCGCTGGTTCGATCCTGACGATCCGCTCTGAGGCGGCGTCTAGCCGCGGGCGGCGCCGAGCGTTTCGTTGAGGCTGCCCGTGCGGTAGCCGCGGAGGTCGAGGGAGACGTAGGCGAAGCCGAGGGCGCGGAGGGTATCGGAGATTTCCGCCGCGCGGGCGGCGAGGCGCTGGATGTCGGCGGGGGCGACCTCGATGCGGGCGACGCCGCCCGCGTGGGAGCGGACGCGCAGCTGCCCCAGGCCGGGGAAGGCGCCGCGGAGGAAGTCCTCCGCGCGGCCCACTCGCTCCAGCCCTTCGGCGGTGATGCGCTCGCCGTAGGGGAAGCGCGAGGCGAGACACGCGAAGGAAGGCTTCTCCGCGGTCGGGAGCCCCATCTCGTGCGAGAGCGCGCGGATGTCGGACTTCGTCAGGCCCGCGTCGTGCAGCGGGCTGCGGATTCCGAGCTCGCGGATCGCGCGGCGGCCGGGGCGCCAGTCGCCGTCGTCGTCGAGATTGGACCCTTCGAGAACCGCGGCGAGGCCGTTCTCCCGCGCGAACGCGACGAGCTTGCCGAAGAGCTCCTTCTTGCAGTGGTAGCAGCGGTCGGGCGGATTCTCGGCGAAGCCGGGGACGTCCAGCTCCTCCGAATCGACCACGACGTGGCGCACACCTTCGGCGCGGCAGAACGCGGCGGCTTCGTCGAGCTCGCGCTTCGGGAACGAGCGCGAGCGCGCGGTGACCGCGACGACGCGGCTCCCGAGCTCCTCGCGCGCCACGCGCAGCAGGAACGTCGAATCCACGCCGGCGGAGAACGCGACGGCGGCGGAACCGAAACCGCGCAGCGCGGCGCGCAGCGATTCGAGTTTTTCGGCGGGGGAGGCGGCGGAGTCTGGCATGGCTGGCGGCCGCTTGTCGGCGGCGCCCGAAACACTACCATTTCGGTCTTGCATTGACAAGCGCTGGCACGGCCGCGGGGCGGCGGGGGCGGGGAGTTTGCGCGGAAACGGCGCGGATGGTATCCTTCGGGCCGTGAAACGAGCAAAGGCGATGAGAACCGCATCCGCCGTCCTCGGCCCGCTGGCCGCGGCGGTGGCGACGTGGTGTATTTTCATGCGGCCGCTTCCGGCGTTTTTCCGCTCGGGCATCCCGTACGGTTCCTACGCCGCCGCGCCGCCGCGGCAGCTCGTGCAGGGCGACCACCTGCAGTTGCTCTACCACTTCGACCTCCTGCGCGCGTACGTCCGCGGCGACCTGCCGTGGTTCCGCGACCTGTATGAATTCTGCACTGCGGACGCCGACGTCCCGGCGCGCCCCGATTTCTGCTACTTCCCGTTCGCCCTGCCATACGCGGCGCTGCGCGGACTCGGCTGCGGCCAGGCCGCCGCCTGGAACGCCGTGCAACTGCTCTCGGTCCTGCTCGGCTTCTTCTTCTGCCGCGCGCTCGCACGACGGTGCGGCGCGGGAAGCGGCGCGGCGACCGCGGTCGCCGCGCCGCTTCCCGCGCCGCACCGTCGTGCGAG
>JAFUXX010000288.1 GCA_017476965.1 Kiritimatiellia bacterium
GACCAGCACCGCCGCGGCGGCGATCCGGATTGCGGCGGAGCCAATCAAACGCGCGCAGGCGCCGGCGATCCGGGTCGCCCCGGGTTCCGCGCCCCGGCGCGCGCGCCGGGAAAAGCTCCCCGCATCCGGCACCGCTAGATCAGGCCCGACGCGGCTTCCTTGATCAGCGCCTTGCCGATCACGTCGCGCTGGATCTGGTTGGTGCCCTCGTAGATCTGCGTGATCTTGGCGTCGCGCATCATCTTCTCGACCGGGTACTCCTTCATGTAGCCGTACCCGCCGAGCGCCTGCACGGCGTCCGTCGTGACGGACATCGCCACGTCCGACGCGAAGCACTTCGCCATGGCCGAGATCTTGGAAAAGTCCTTGAGCCCCGAATCCATCGCGCGGGCGCAGCGGTACACGAGCGCCTTCGCCGCCTCGACCTTCATCGCCATGTCCGAGAGCATGAAGAGGTACCCCTGGTTGGCGCAAAGCGGCTGGCCGAACTGGCGGCGCTCGCGGGAGTACTTCACGGCGCAGGCGAGCGCGCCCTCGGCGATGCCGAGAGCCTGGGCGGCGACGGACGGGCGGCTCTGGTCGAGCGTCTTCATCGCCACGAAGAATCCGCGGCCGCGGCCCCAGATCAGGTTCTCCTTCGGGACGCGGCAGTCCTGGAAGACGAGCTCGCGCGTCGCGCTGGCGCGGATGCCCATCTTGTTCTCCTTCTTTCCGAACGTGAAGCCGGGCGTGCCCTTTTCGACGACGAAGAACGACGCGCCGCGCGCGCCGCGGCCCGGATCGGTCATCGCGCAGACCGTGTAGATTTCGGCCTCGCCGCCGTTCGTGATCCACTGCTTCGTGCCGTTGAGCACGTAGCAGTCGCCGTCCTCGACCGCCGTCGTGCGCACGCCCGCGGCGTCCGACCCGGCGTTGGCCTCGGTGAGCGCGAACGCGGCGATCGCGCCTTCGGCGATGCGCGGCAGGTACTTCTTCTTCTGCTCCTCGCTGCCGCAGAGCAGGATCGGCAGCGTGCCGAGCGCGGTGCCGAAAAGCGAGAGCGCGATGCCGGCGCAGTACTTGGAAAGCTCCTCGACGGCCACGACCATGTCCATCGTGTTGCCGCCCATGCCGCCGAATTCCTCCGGGATGAAAAGCCCGAAGAGCCCGGCCTCGGCGAAATCTTTGGCTATGTCCGTCGGGAAAATCCCCTCGGCGTCGTACTTCTCGCGGACGGGAAGTATCTTCTTCTCCCCTATTTCGCGGCACGTGGCGCGGATTTCGAGTTGCAGTTCCGTGAGGTCCAGATCGGCGAGCGATTCCATTTTCGAGTCCTTGGAGGATGTGCCGGCGCCTGGTTTCCAGCGGCGGAACGAGCCGCCGGCGCCCGCCGCCGGCGCGGACGTCGCCGTCCATGATACGCACGTCCGCCGCCGAAAGCAAGGCCGCGCGCGGTTTGTCAAATGAAAAGGACACCGTAGCGTTTCGCGTCACGACCGCATTGGTCAAAAGCGAGGACACCGACGGCTCCTGCGGAGGGGGCGGCTAGCCGCCCCCTCCGCAGGAGCGTGCCGCATTCGTCCGGCGC
>JAFUXX010000289.1 GCA_017476965.1 Kiritimatiellia bacterium
CGCCGCGGCTTCCGCCGCCGCCGGGAGCGCCATCCCCTTCCCCTTCGACGGGACCTGCGCCGAGCGTGGCGAGCGCCGCGCGCACCGCGGGATCGTCCGGGCCGGCGACGGACTCCGGATCGGCCTCGTGCGCGGCGAGGAGCATCACGGAAAGGCGCTCCTGCTGCTCGCGCAGGCAGCTCGTGCAAATGGGCTCGCCGAGCATGTGGACGATCTTGTTGCGCGGGTTGCCGGCACGCCCGCACACGCCGCAAACCTCTTCGCCAGCCTTTTTCGACCGCCCGGCCATCGCCTAGCTCCTCCTGGGGACGAGCACGTGGTCGACGAGGCCGTAGTCCCTGGCTTCCTCGGCCGAGAGGAAGTAGTCGCGGTCGGTGTCGCGCTCGATCGTTTCGAGCGGCTTGCCCGTGGCCTCGGCGAGGATGCGGTTCAAGTTGGCGCGGACCTTGAGGATCTCCTCGGCCTCGATGCGGATGTCGCTCGCCTTGCCCTCGGCGCCGCCGCTGGGCTGGTGGATCATCACGCGGGCGTTGGGAAGGGCGTAGCGCTTGCCCTTGGCGCCGGCGGCCAGCAGCACCGCGCCCATCGAGCAGGCCTGGCCGATGCAGTACGTCGCGCAGTCGCACGAAATGTACCGCATCGTGTCGAGGATCGCGAGACCGGCCGTCACCACGCCGCCAGGGCTGTTGATGTAGACGGAGATGTCCTTCTTGGCGTCCTCGCTCTGGAGGAAGAGCAGCTGCGCGATGATCGAAGTGGCCATGCCGTCCTCGATCGGCGTGCCGATGAAGACGATGCGGTCCTTGAGCAGGCGCGAGTAGATGTCGTACGAGCGTTCGCCGCGGCCGGTCTGCTCGACGACGACCGGTACGTAGTAATCCGCCGTCGTTGCCATGGCTACTGCACCCCGGCGGTCGGCTTGGCCGTCTTGAGCAGCTCGGCGAGGACCTTCTCGCGCAGGGCGACGGCGTAGAAACGGCGGAGCTGTTCGCGGTTCTTCCCGAGCTCCTTGATCTGGTCGGCGGAGTAGCCGCGGGCGCGGACCATCTGGTTGACCCAGCCCGAGAACTCCTCCTGCGAAAGCGTCACGCCGAGCTTGGCGCGCGCGGCGTCGAGCACGAAATCGGTGCGGAGGCGTTCGGCCGCCTGCTCGCGGGCCGCGGACTGCAGGCGCTCGCGCTCCTTGGAGAGGTCCTCCTTCGCGACGCCCTTGTCCATGTTGAAGCGCAGCAGCTCGGAGAGCGCGTTCTCCGTCTCGCGCTCCAGCGCGCCCTGCGGCAGCTCGAAGGAAACGGAAGAGGCGAGCCACTTGGCGATCTGGTTCACGCGGCGGACGCGGTCCGCGCGCTTGCCCTCGGCTTCGAGGCTTTCGCGGACGCGCTTGCGCAGCTCGTCCGCGTCCGCGACGCCTGCGCGCTTGAGGAACGCCGGATCGGCCGCGTCGGGCAGCGCGAGGCGGCGCGCGGCCTTGACGGTGACGGTGTAGGTCGCCGCGACGCCCTTGAGCTCGTCCTTGAAGAAGTCCTTCGGGAACTCCACGGGCACCTCCACGGTGTCGCCGACCTTGCGGCCGACCATGGCTTTCGGGATGCCGGGGACCATGAAGTAGTCGCTGTCGACGGTGAGCCACGCGCCGGTCTTCGAGGCGAACGCTTCGACGCCCTGGAACGCCTCGGCGAGCGGCTTGCCGTCCGCGGTCTTTCCGGAGTAGTCGATTTCGAGCATGTCGTCCTTGGCCGCGGCGGCGCCTTCGGGCATGTCCGCGAAATCGGCGACCGCGCGGCGGAACGACTCGATGCGGGCGTCGACCTGCTCGTCCGTCACCGCGGTGTCCTTGTCGTCCACCGGGATGCCTTCGAGCGGGGGCAGGTCGAACTTCGGGGTCAGGTCCACGGTGACGCGGAAGGAGACGGACCCGTCTTCCGCCGTCTTGCGGTCGTCCACGGAAACGATTTCGGCCACGTCGAGGTCGTTTTCCTTGACGGCGTTTTCGTAGGTGCGCGACTCGAGGCGGGCCGCGGCGTCCGCCGCGATGCGGTCGGCGAACTTGCGTTCGACGAGCGCGGCGGGGGCCTTGCCGGGACGGAAACCGGGAATGGAAGCGCGGGACGCGTATTCGCGCACGATTTCGGCGCGGACTTTGCCGGCTTCGTCCGGGGAAGCGGAGAGGACGAGGACGGAACGCGTGGGGGAAACGGTCTGGATTTCGGCGTTCATGTTTTTGTTGCTTGGACTCTGTACGGCCGCGCACGCCAAGGCGCGGCGAAACGACGGGCGCGGAGTATAGCGCAAAAGCCGCCGGAATGGAACCGAAAAATCGCCCGCGGCGGCGGCGCGGTTTGTCAAATGAAAAGGACACCGTAGCGTTTCGCGTCACGACCGCATTGGTCAAAAGCGAGGACACCGACGGCTCCTGCGGAGGGGGCGGCTAGCCGCCCCCTCCGCAGGAGCGTGCCGCATTCGTCCGGCG
>JAFUXX010000290.1 GCA_017476965.1 Kiritimatiellia bacterium
GCAGGAGACAAGACGGTCCGCGAGGCGGTCGATCCGCGCATTCTCGACGCCGACTATTTTCCCTCCTCCGGGAAGGTCTTCCGTCCAGACCCGCGAAACCGCTTCCCCCTCTTGGAGGTTCCCCTCCGGGATCATGCCCAACGGCGAGCGGAAGGGACACAAAGCCGGTAGCGCCGTCCCGTCCGGCAAGGCGCGGCCGATGGGCGGGCGGTGCGCCGTTTCGAACGAAATCGCGCCGGACGCCGACAGGCAGAAGCGGGAAACGAGGTTCGTGCCGATGCAGAAAAGCGGCTCGTCCGATTCGCCCCACTCGTCCAGTTCGGTACCGCCGATGGTGCGGAAAACGGCGAGTTCTACGGCATTCGTCGATTCGGCGCGGAACACGACGTTGTTCGTCCAGACGGACACCGGGGCGACGCTCGGCATCGGGGGAAGGTCCACCGTCCGGACAACGTGGGAAAGCCGGGGTGCGCGGTGCTGTTGCCCGCCGTCGCCCTTGCTCCCTCCGTAGAGCGTGAGACACACTACGGAAACGATGGCCAGAACGCGAGCCGCCCCTCCCTTTTGCCGGAACCACGCGAGGGCGTCGCGAACGGCCCCGGACGCGGAAAGGAGCCAGAAGAGAAACCACACGCCCCACAGCGAGCAAACCGCAGCGCCTATCGCGACGGGAAGAATGGAATCGCCGGGAATCATGACTTATTTTGTCCGGAAGGCGGAAATGGCGGAGGCTAGAAGAAGAAAGGTCTTGCTGGCGTCCATGGCGGAAACGGGCATTTGTTCAAACTGGAAGGAACTATACCAGACCCGTTCCTCTTGGACAAGTCTCTTGACCGTTTTGACATCTTCCCTGCTTGTTCGGGAAGAAGTGGAGACGAAACGCCATGTTGGAACGAATCATCAGCGGAGGTCGCCGCGTTCATGGGCCGCATCCTCGCCGCCCCGGCTCCCTCTCTCTAGCCTTGGTGGTTTTTCCGAAGGCTGGTGGTTTTTCCCTTTGCCCGCCCTCTGCAAGTGGTTTTTAGGGTTGGTGGTTTTTAGTGGTTTTATTCCCGAAAACAATAGCGGAAAGGTGCGGACAACAAGAACCGCCAGAAACAGCATGAAACCCTTGTAAATACTGGACAAAATGCGTTTTCCCCAGTGTTTTCAAGGGTTTCCCGAAATCCCCCAAAAATGGCCACGCGCGCCCATTTTCGGGCGCGTACCGCTTTTGGATTCACACAGGACTGTCGTCGGCCCTGCAAGAAGAAACGACTTCCGAAAATTTCCTAGGTTTCCGAGATGGCGTCGTTTAGCAGTTTTACGCTAAAGGGTTAGGTTGTTGTCTGACGGTTCTGGGTTGTGCGGATGCCTTCGAGAGGTTTTGCGGCATGACGGGGCGGGACGCCCATGTGGATTCGTGCGCTCCCGGGGACAATCGCGGGCAGGATGCCCGCGCTCCCGGGGACGATCGCGGGCGGTCGGCATGCCGACAACCCTACGAATCGGCTGATTGCATGGTTTTGGCCGTGTCGCGGAAGGGGAGAAATTTGCCGCCGCCAGCGATCGGCCACGGTTTCCCCGAATAGAGAACCGCCATGGAATCCACGGCATCCACGGATTTCGCGAATTTGCGGAGATTGGACGCAAGGGCGTCGTCCGGAGTCATGGCCCGTTTGATTTCGAAGAGGTGCAACCGGCGGCGGACGTCAAGCGCGAGATCGATTTCGAGGCCCGCTTTGTCGCGGATGAAATAGAGGTCCGGGGCTTTCCCGGCGTTCAATCGCGCCTTGAGCGCCTCCGTCACGACGAGGTTTTCGAACAGGCCGCCGCAGAGAGGATCGCGCGACACCTGGTCCGCGGTTTCGATTCCGAGCAGATGAGCCGCCAGCCCGACGTCGGTGAAATAGACTTTCGGCGTTTTGACAAAACGCTTGCCGAAGTTGTTGTAGTACGGCGGAAGCCGGAAAACGACGAAGCTCGCTTCGAGAACGGACAGCCACTGTTTGAGCGTCGTCGCGCTGACGCCGACATCGCCGGAAAGCGATTCCAAGTTGACAAGCGATCCGACGCGGCCTGCCAACAGTTTCACGAACAGTTCGAATTGCGATTGACGGGATATCTGCACCAAATCCCGCACGTCCCTCTCGACATACGTCCGGTAGAATCCTTCCCAGGCGTCTTCCGGGCGTTGTTTCCTGTCGTAAATGGCGGGGAGAAATCCCGTGTGGATGAATTCGTCCCGCTCAAGGGAAATGCCGCAGTCGGCGAGTTCGGCGATCGAAAACGGCAAAAGACGGAGAAGCGCGGTTCGTCCGGCAAGCGTTTGGGCGATGCCGGCTTTCAGCCGCGGCTGGTGGGATCCGGTAAGGACGAAAAGTCCATTTGCACCCTCGCGGTCGACTCTGACCTGGATTGCCCCGAGAA
Source organism: Kiritimatiellia bacterium (assembly GCA_017476965.1). Taxonomy (GTDB): domain Bacteria; phylum Verrucomicrobiota; class Kiritimatiellia; order RFP12; family UBA3636; genus UBA3636. The sequence continues at coordinate 2,410 of JAFUXX010000290.1, forward strand.
GAGACGGAACGCGCTGGATTTCATCGACGATGCAGGGCGCCGGAAACCGCTCGAAGAACGATTCCGTGTCGTTTTCCGCCAAAAAACGCGTGGCGGAATCTTCGAGATTTGCATAAGACCAATCCGGAAATGTCGCCTTGGCAAGCGTGGTTTTTCCGCTTTGCCGATGTCCTTCGATCGTGACAACGGGAAAAGTTCGCGCGAGTTCCCTCAATTTGGGTTCAATCGCCCTGCGTATCATGGCCATCCTCCGTGGAATGCCGGCAAATCTACCGAAAATCTGGCCAAAAGTCAAGTGTGACTTGGGATTTGGCCAAAATCGGCGGAAACGAATGGCAGGGACGGGCCGCCAGGCGGTCGGCCCCTGCCGTGTGCGGCCGATGTCGGGCGGTGGCGCATGAATTTGTGCCAAAAGGACCGGGAAAATGGATGGAATTGCTGCCAATCGCAACCTTGTCCCGGATTTTCCGGGACAAGGGTGAATTCGCGGTTTGTCAAATGAAAAGGACACCGTAGCGTTTCGCGTCACGACCGCATTGGTCAAAAGCGAGGACACCGACGGCTCCTGCGGAGGGGGCGGCTAGCCGCCCCCTCCGCAGGAGCGTGCCGCATTCGTCCGGCGC